>CAIJEA010000569.1 GCA_903819605.1 uncultured cyanobacterium
ACAGACAAGGTTTCTTTGACTTTTTGAAATTGCTCTATGGGGTCAATTGCTTGGGTAATTGCGGGAGCATCAAGGGTGGTAGCGATCGCTTGGAAGATATCGAGTAAACTAACCTGACGTTTGAGCTTTGCCGTAATTCCTGTGGGTAATAGATTACTCTCTTTTGCAGAAACAAAAATAATCGCCTCAAATTGCGGTGGTAAAACTTCTAAATCTGGTGTACTCAGTAACTTTAAATTACCTTTAGTCTCGCGTAAATATCGAGATTCTAAACATAGGTAAGCCGCTTGAAGTACAAGGGCAGTTTTGCCAACGCCACCCATGCCACTGACGGTAACAATTGGCGCTCGATAGTCTAGTGACATGACGCGCAGCAATCGCTCAAGTTCGCTTTTTCGTCCTAGAAATTCATTGGTTTGGTGAGGTAGTCGCTGTTTTGGTAAACAAAGTAAAGCGGTGCGATCTAGGCGATCGATTTGGGTTGTTGATTTAGTTGAGGTGTTTAGGCGATCGCGTTTCCGAGAGTTCTTTGGATTAAGTTTAGTTACTTCACTGCTTTCTACAATTTCTTTCCAATTTTCAATCCCGACAGCTTGACAAATCCGAATAAAAGAGTCATCACCAATATCTTCACCTGCCAGAAAGCGTTTGAGTCCAGAAACGGAGACGGTAGCAGCCTGACACCAGCGCGTATCTTGTCGCTTCCAGCATTTTTTGAGTCTCGCCTCATGGATTTTTTCTAAGCCTTGAAATGACGCTTTTAAGGGCATTGCGGATTTACTTGTCAGCAATTAGTTTTTTTGGAGATCGGCGCGGTGACTTGGTTGGCTGAGCCTGTTTTTCAGAGAGTTTTTGCAATTTTTGAATTTGTTTTAGACTTAACCCTGTAACTTGAGCAATTATCTCTAGAGAAATATTAGAACGTAGCATATTGATCGCAATCTGGTTAGTTGCTTCAGCCTTGCCTTTAAATTCGCCTTTAGCCAAACCTTTAGCTTCTCCCTCTGCTAAACCTTCTAGTAATATTTTCTGATAAATTACTGACTCTTTCATGATTTCACTCCTGAGTAATCTTTACAAGATTTCCTTGTTTAATGCTGACCCAGAAATAATTGACGTAGCCGCAGCGACATCACTTTTTGCTTTTTGATCCTCAATCTTGTCAATGAGTTTGGCAATGTCTTGCAATGTTGCTTCTGGATTGGTTGTTTTAGTTAAAACTGCGTTAGTTTGCTTTAAATAAATTACGGTTCGATGAATTTCTCGGTTTGGATATTTGCCGTAAAGTCTCAGCCAATAGTTCGCCATACGATACGCCATTGTGTCATCGGTTTTGGTCTGAAATTCTAGATGGACGATAATTTCTGTTGATTCTAAAAGGATCACGGAGTCAGCAAGGATCGGATCGCTTGCAAGTTCTGATGGTTCAAGTTTGGTTAACTCTATGGGTTTAACAAAAAGCCATGTCGCGAAGTCTTTGAAAAACTTTTCGACTAAGAATTTGCATGTATTGTCGTACATCTATAGAGTTAACTCTTGGATAAGAATGGTATAAAAGACCTCTCAATTGATGTTATCAGCAATTATTTGAATTTCATTATTGAACAAACAGAATTATTTGATTTTTTATATGACTAGTGATTCTAATATAACCAGCCAAGGTTTTTTGAAATACACAAATATTTTAAAATACAGATTCTCTTAATTATTTTTTCGAGATAAATTAATAATAGTTAAACTAAGGATTATTTTTAGCTCAGAAAAATTGAATTGAGCTAAATTGAACTAAAAAATGAAACAAAGTGAGCCAAATTATCCAATGTTTTTTAGCTACTGTACTCTTGTATTTTGGGATTATTCTAAAAGTCGTAAGCTTTATTGTATGGAGAATTATAGATGAAGGGAATCTTGATTTCAATTTTTGCAGTTATAGCAAGTACAACTGTTGCTCTTGACTCTGCTCTGTCTCTTTCTCTCGGCGGTACTCTCTACCCAGAGCAAGAAGAAGAATATAACGTGCAGGGGATTACAATGACGCTTAGGTTTCAAGCCGACGGGAACTTAGTTGTATACAACAAACAAAGTTTTTACAACGGAACTGGTGGTTCAACTGCATTATGGTCTTCTGGAACCGAAGGAAGGCAGATTGAATATGTCACTTACAGACAAGGTCAAATTCAGTTTGTCAATAAAGGTAGAATTGTTAATACGATCGACATTGGACAAGGTTCACAAGTTTGTCTAATCAGTAGTGGCAACAAAATTGGTCAACCTATTGGTTGTCAGTAATTAATTGGGCAATCAGATTAGTAAAGACGAAAATGTTGAAATCTCAACTAGACTATTGATTTTTCAAATGAACTATCTAGGTGATGCAGATTGTGTGTTTACCGATGGGTAGAACATTTTAGAAAGGTAAATAGTTCCCGTAAACAATTATTAGGAATCATTAATTTCGTGAAAGTCAAAATATTTGGCAGTATTTTAACTGCTTCAGCATTGTTGTTTGTAATTCCTCTCTTCCTGAGCGCTCATGCTCAGGAAGAGAGGAATTACACTCACGCATCAACTACTTCTATTCAGGAAGAGAATGTCAATCTTCAGAAAACCAAGGATTTCTTCGATGATCTCCGTGGTTTAGTTAATGCAATTAGTCCTACATCAACTCCACAACCTGAACCTCAACCTACTCAAACACCATCTCAATTTACTGCTAATGTTTGCGATGTCGCGGTTGGATATTGGTGGTGGGATGCGAGAAGGTTTCCCGTAAGTATCTATCCTAATGGGCGAATCTTGGCTGATGATCCTTCTTCAGGAGGTCGCATCAGTGCTACTTGGACTTGTGTCGATCCAAACCAAGGATTAGTTCAAATTTCGTGGAGTACTGGTATCACTGATCTTATGAAGATAATGGATCAGAATAGAATGAGCGGTGACAATGGCGGTGCTGGAGTTAGTGCAGTTCGTCGTGATGTTGGTTTGTAGTGAGTAGTTAGAGATTGATTAGGAGTAATAAAAATGAAGATATTGCAACGTAATGTGTTTGTCTTGTTCGTTTTACTACTAGGCTCATTGTTCTACTCTTCACTTTCACAAGCAACTAGCTTATCAAATCAAGGTGAGAAAAAAGTTGATGATGGGAGTAGATTTCTGATTTCTCAATTAGATTATCTAAATGATGCTGATTATGTGAAGACTATTTGGTACAACATTTTGGGAAGAGAAGTTGATGATTATGGAGTTGGGATGCACGTTCAAATCCTGACCAGCAAACAACAAACTCGTCAACAGATGAGAGAAAACATAGCTAGAGGTGAAGAGTCTCAAATGAGAATCAACGATATTTATAATAGATATCTCTATCGAGATGCAACTCCATCTGAACGTAGAATTTGGACTGAGCGGCTAGGCAATGGGACTGCAACAACTTTTGATGTAGAAACTAGGCTTCAAAGTTACGTTAACAATGGTGGGAAATAAAAAATCATTTCTATAGCAGTCCTAAATGATCTATAGAGGCGCACTCTAAAAGGGTGTGTCTCTACACTAATATCTGTTACCAGATGAATTCAATATGAGAATTAACCTTTGCAGATCTGTTCCATTTTTGATCACTATACTTTTCTTTCAGGCGATCCCTCTACTCATTCCCAATCAATCAGCCATATCTCAAACACAAACAACTCCAAAAGTTGCACCTAAGCCTTCTTTGTCTCCAACTACTCCTCAATCAACTAAGCCCGAATGGGACAGTCCTCGATTAGTTCATACACTAGATATATTGACTGATGCAGAAAAAGGTGAAAGAAATCTGTATGGAAATCACCTAACGCTGGGGAGACCATATCCTTTAGCATTCAGTCCAGATGGGAAAATTCTAGCTAGTGGAGGCGTTAACACAATCCGCTTGTGGGATTTTCAAACTGGCAATGAGATTAGTGAACCGCTATTTTCAGCACAGGGTTTGAGACCATTAGGAATTAGTTTAATCTTCTTTAGTCCTGACGGAAAACTTGTAAATGTTTTTAGCTTTGGAAGAGAAATATCAGCATCTAATAGCAGAGAGTTTTCTTTTGTCGAACCTATAGAAGAAGTTTGGAATCATTCGACTCGAACTAGAATTTCTTCGGGACTTCCAAGCGATCAAACTAAAGAGATGCTTTTCTCAACAAGGCTTTTCTCAACTCTTGATACATCTTTATCGGGAAAATTGTCCAAAGAGATTCAACAGATGATTGCATCTCAGCATGATGGTGAGATTTACTCTGTAGTGCTTTCTGCTGACGAAAAAACGCTTGTAACAAGTGGAAAAGATGCCAAGATTCGGATCTGGCGCAATGATTAAAAGTGTAGTTTTAGGTGTTAAACAAGTGAATATAAATTTTAGGCGATCGCCTCTCATGTTTTGGCTTACATCATTGAGTATTTTCTCATGTGTAACTGTTTTGTTTCCTATTCATGGCATTAATGCAGAGATAAATTCAAGTGACTTTACTAAACAATCATCTAAAAAGTACACAGCACAACAGTTAAAACAGTTGTACGATCGCGCAATTAAGAAATTTAATGGAGAAGATTATGAGGGGGCGATCGCCGATCTCACTAGAGTAATCGAGCAAAATCCTAGCTTTGATCCAGCATATGATTATCGTGGAGTTGCTAAGTACCGATTAAAACGCTATCAAGGTGCGATCGCAGACTTTAGCGAAGCTATTCGTATTAACCCTCGTGACGTGCAGTACCAGAATAATCGCAGGGCTGCTCAAGATGCATTAAATTCTACAAATCAGAGGGTTGCTCAAGATGCATTACAAAATACATTAAATGCTAATCAGAGGGCTGCTCAAGACGCATTAAATTCTACATTAGCTGCATTAAATTCTACATTGGCAAACAATAATCAAGTATCTAATCAGCAGATTCAGCAGAGTACTACTCAGAATACAGATCAGCAGAGTATTAATCAGAATACAGATTTACCGCAGAAGCAATTTTCTCAAGACTGCATAGATCTTACAATCATGACTAAGCTTGCTAAAATAGGAGAAGGTGATGCAGAATCAATAAAAACTATTAAACAGCTAAGATTTAATGCTTGTGACTTAGGACTTGATCTAGGTAGTGGCTTTAACTATCCAAATGGAGGGGTAGCCAAGTGGTCTAATGGTGGCTGGAATTATCCAGATGGAGGAGTAGCCAAGTGGTCTAATGGTGGCTGGAATTATCCAAATGGAGGAGTAGCACAATGGTCTAATGGTGGCTGGAATTATCCAAATGGAGGAGTAGCCAAGTGGTCTAATGGTGGCTGGAATTATCCAAATGGAGGAGTAGCTGGAAACGTAGGTTCCTTAATAACATACGCTTGTAGTAAGTTAGATGAGCAAGTTTGTAGTAATAGATTATCGGATTTTAAGTCGATGGATACCTTTTTTCAAGATTTAACAGCGATCGAACTTGCTTGGCTTGCCTATAAAACTGAACAAAAGAGAAACTAAACTAACTATGACACAGGAAAATAAATACTCACTACAAAAAAACACTTTCATATCTATTAGCAGTATTCTTTTGATTAGCGTAGGTCTTATTGGGTGTCCAAATGAACCATCAACTAGCAACAACTTTGCATCTATCAATCAATGCATCCAAAACTTTGAAATTAGAATTGGTAGTCAATGGCTTGCCACAGCAACTATTCCACCTAGTTGCTTAGAACAGAACCTTCGTATTAAAGAGCTATTGCAAAAAAGTCAAGGCAGAGTCAAAGATACAAAATTTAATAGGGTTGATGTTTCTAATTTAACAGGCACGTTTATCAATGATGGCTACAGAGTCAATGGTGATTGGAAACTGCAACATCGAGAAGTAATCTTTAAAAATCCCATTAACGATCATACCAACTACACCCCTTGGACGGACGACACAGGCAACTTTTCTCAAGAGATTTCCATGAGAATTGACAATGGAACTATCGTAGTGCAAGCCACAAATCATTCTCTTAGTCGAGACAAACAAGGGTTGATTAGAGATCTTCTCGGCGATTTTCTTGTCTATGGCAATGGCAACTTTCGAGATCAGCTAGTTGGTCAGGTTAGAGATGGACTGAATACACTTAATGGCAAAGCGATCGCCGATATGTTGATAGAAAATGGTGCTGCTAAACAACTTACTACCAAAGCCCCGATTAACGAACAGCAAGCAACTGAACTGATTAATAACGCATCAAAAAGAATCAATGCCCGAATTAGCCCGAAAGGTTTAGATATATCTCTCACTTTAAAATCATAAAATAGCAAGGCGATCGCAGATCGCCAGAAACACCTAAGCTATAATCAAGGTACAGAACAAAGAATTTATGAATAACAGATGACTCAAATTACCATTGATTTACCTGATAACTTAGTTGAATCTGCTCAGCAACTGGGAACAGCTACAGCGCGTAATCTATCGGATATTTTAGCCGACACACTTGAAATAGTTTTACCAGTCTTTAACAACCTCTCAGGAACTAGCAATCAAAAAGAAATTTCCCATCTTCTAGATACAGAAGTTATTGAATTAGCTAATCTAAAAATGGATGCATTCCAAAATCAACGGTTAGGAGATCTCCAAGCAAAGGGTAAAAGCATAGGCTTAACAGAAGCTGAAGGTTATGAGTTATTCGTTTTAATGGCAATTTATCAGATGGGGCAATTAAAGAAATCCATAGCACTAACTGAAGCAGTTAAACGAGGACTGAGAGAATATTCCGACCGATACATTTGATAGCGGGGCTAGACAGAAATGATAGAATAATTAAATAACTAGCAAAATAGGGACAAAATTATGGAGATAAATACAACCCCTAGTAATCAGGAATTAATTACCCGCACAGAAAGAGGGCTAACAATTACAGGCACAAGAATTACCCTGTATGATGTGATGGATTATGTAAAATATCCACCTAAATTCGTTTGCGGGCTTTTCAATCTCACAGAAACACAAATCAATGCTGCATTTGCATATATTCACTCTCACCAAGAAGAAGTTGAAAAAGAGTATCAAATAGTTCTCAAAGAAGCAGAAGCCCTGAAAAAATATTATGGCGAACAAAATCGCAACTTAGTCGCCAAAATTGTCAAAATGCCACCACCAAAAGGTCGAGAAGCGATTTGGGAAAAACTTCAAGCACAGAAAGCAAAACTCCAAACCAAGTCAGAAATTTCAGCATGATTTTCTTGGTCGATCATAATCTTGAAGGTCATGCCTTGCTTTTGGCAGGAAGACTCACCAATCAAGGCTGGTTAGATTTGTTATCTATTCGTTTTGCATTGTTAGAAGAGGTGGGTTTACCAGTAAATAGCAGCGATCGCGTAGTTTGGCGATTTGCCCAAACAAACCAAATGATCTTGCTAACCGCCAATAGGAGAATGAAAGGGAAAGATTCACTAGAAGAAGTATTGCAAGAAGAAAACACTTCTACGTCTCTGCCTGTTGTCACAGTTGGAGATGCCAAACGAATTTTGACCGATAGTAGTTATCGTGATCTTTGTATAAACCGCCTTCTAGAAATAGTTCTATATCTGGATAATTATCTAGGGACACGCCGAATTTTTATACCATGAGTCTTAATGTGCTCGCCTGAATGTTCTTAATGGCAAGGCGATCGCCCTATAGAAAAAATAGATATGGGTAATCTCACAATTATTAGCGAAACAGGCTTTCCCCATGCCGCTTGCTTATTTGAGTATGCAGAAGTCAAAACTTGGTGCGGATTTAAACCAAAAATCCCGAAGTTTCCAGCATTTTGGGGCTATGTCGATCACTCCGATCGCCAAAAATACATCAAGAAATCAATCCGCTTTGAAGTTCCCGATCGCACCTTACAAGAAGCAATTATCGCGCTAGAAGAGAAATATACCGATCGCTGGTTCGCTATTTGGTTGGGAATTAATTGTATTGACTTTGCGATTGAGGCAGCTAAATTATGTGAATTACAAATTCCTGAGAAAAAGAAACTATTCCCTTGTGAGTTAATTCATGACTTGCAGAAATTAAATGTTTAGATAAATTTTTAGATCGGTTGGTGTCTTCGCTTAGAGATGGATTGAATATACTCAATGCTGATGTTACGTAGAAGTTTCTACAGCCCTCACCCCTAGCCCCTCTCCCGCAGAAGAGGGGAACAAGAAAGTTACGGTTTTGCTCCCCTTCTCCCGCAGGAGAAGGGGTTGGGGGATGAGGGTTCCACGTAACATCAGTCAATAGTAAAACGATTGCTGATGCATTGAGGAGATTTTATTAGGCGATCGCCATCTCAGGATTAAACTCAATTGTTGTAAAATATACGATTGCTTACCAACTAAAAAATCAAAAACTCTCCAGATCCATAACCTCATTACAGATTAATTATTGCCTTGAGCCAAATCTTTCCTAATTCTCTATACCTCCATATTCCATTTTGTAAGCGGCGCTGTTTTTACTGTGACTTCGCAATTACTACTGGCGGGGAAAATCTGAGACAACAATATGTCGATGCTTTATGCCAAGAAATTACGCTGACTGTTGCTAAAATTCCTCCCGTTGAGACATTACAAACGATCTTTTTCGGTGGAGGCACTCCATCTTTGCTAACAGTCCAACAGGTTGCCCAAATTGTAGAAACGATCGCTAAATACTTTGTAATCTCTGCTAATGCCGAAATCTCCCTTGAAGCTAATCCTGGTACAGTTAGCGTTGAAAGCTTACGCGGTTATCGCAGCTTAGGCATCAATCGCATTAGTCTTGGCGCACAGGCTTTTCAGCAAGAATTATTAGATGTATGTGGACGCGGTCATAGTGTGGCAGAAATCTATGAAGCCGTAGATGCAATTAAAAATGCTGGGTTTGAGAACTTTGGATTAGATTTAATTTCAGGGTTGCCCCATCAATCAATGAATGACTGGCAAGAGTCTTTAAAAGAAGCGATCGCCTTGCAGCCCACCCATCTATCCATTTACGATCTCACCATCGAAGAAGGAACTGCTTTTGGTAAAAGATATCAAGCTGGTGACAATCCATTACCGACAGAAGAGCGGACAGTTTCCATGTATCTTGCCGCCCATGAGTTACTTCCCTCCGCAGGCTATGACCATTATGAAATCTCAAATTATGCTCAATCTTCTTATCAAGCGCAACATAATTTGACCTATTGGCATAATCAACCATTTTATGGAATGGGTATGGGTGCAACCAGTTACATCAATCGCCAGAGAATCGATCGCCCTCGCAAAATGCGCGAATATCTAGAAGCAATTGCTCAATGGCAGTCACAGGGAATTGGCTTTACTGCGCCGATTATTGATGCTTCAGAAGAACTAATGGACACGCTCATGCAAGGTCTTCGATTAGCAGAAGGTCTAAGTCTAAATAGGCTGATCCAAAACTATGGAAAAGAACTATGCGATCGCGCTTTGCAATGTGTAGAGCGCTATCGAGGAAAAGATTGGGTAAAGTTTATGGAACAATCAGATGATGTACTTATTCTTTTAGTGCCGCCCGATGGTTGGCTATTTTCTAATATCATCATTGCTGATTTGTACGAAACTCTCTAAATCAGTAGTGGCAATTCATGAATTG
>CAIJEA010000570.1 GCA_903819605.1 uncultured cyanobacterium
TAGCCTTGCATAACAAGTTTTAATAAACTGTGCTAACTTGTGTCCCATAGAAAACATTTTGTTCTTTAAATTTTTCTAGTGAGTCTTATCAAAGTGTGTTGAGTATTTTGGAATTAAGTAATCACTTTGGTTTTTGTATTGTTAGATGTGTTGAGTACAAACTATTTGTTTGTTGACCTAGTTAGATGGAGATTTAGTTAGGTGATTCCTGTAAGGAATAAAGATATTTTTGACTTGCTAGATTTTTTTAGAGAGCATATGGGGATTTACAAATTAAGATGTACGATGCCAAGCGCATCAATATCTTAATCTCTAGATCGTATTAATAATTAGTGAATTGTGAGGAAAACGATGACTATTGATGACGCACTCAATATTGTAGATTCGGTTTTGGGAAATAAGAGCCTCAGTACAATTCAAGAGGCAATCTTTCGTCAAACTTGGGAGGGTAAAACCTATTCAGAAATTGCAGAAAAGGCTGGTTACGATGCGGCTTATATTCGCGATGTTGGCTATAAACTTTGGCAATTACTATCAGAAGCTTTTGGCGATCGCGTTACTAAAAATAATTTACAAGTAGTTCTACGCCGATACACTAATCGATCAATTCAAGTTAGTAACCCTACTAACTTGGGTTATCAAGCTGCGATAATTGGTTCGCCAATGGTTACATCCATTTCAACTCCTGTAAATTTGCCTACCGCTACGGAGTCATTTAGTCAGGAAATCAGTAATGGTGCTTCTAAGCTTTTACAGTTGCTTTCACGGGTTTTGACCGAGCCAATTGGCGATCGCTATTTGCAGCAGATTCATGATTCAAATACTGATTCTTCGCTGAAATTAACGATTACCGTAAATCTCAGCATGGCTGATTAATATAAAACCAAAAGAGAGTTGCTGAGCAATGCTCAGCAACTCTCTTTTGGTTTTAAGCGAATAAAAGAGGGGCGATTCGCGCGCCTCTTTTATGATTTTAAGTAACTGCCTTTGCGGCAATATCTTTGCGGTAATACATGCCGTCATAGGCAATAAAATCAACAGCGCTGTAAACATTGACGATCGCCTTGCGGATGTCATCACCCAAAGCTGTAATTCCAAGAACTCGGCCACCGTGAGTAACTAAGGCATTATTCTTGAGCTTTGTCCCAGACTGAAAGACAAAAGCACCTATATCTTCAGCTTTTCCAATCCCCGTCACAAATTGACCAACCTCCACTTTGTCTGGATAACCACCTGCTGCCATGACGACACAGACGGATGACTGGTCTTTCCATTTCAGTGGTGGGAAACTCGCGAGTCGCCCCTCAACACAAGCCATTAGCAAATCGTCTAGATCAGTTTCCAGTAATGGTAATACTGCTTGTGTCTCAGGATCTCCCAATCGACAATTAAACTCTACGACTTTTGGTTCGCCCTCAGGCGTAACCATTAATCCTGCGTAGAGACAGCCACGATAGTCAATACCTCTAGCTTTCAGGGCCGCGATCGTCGGTTCTAAAATTTGAGTTTGCACCTTTGCCATTAACTCAGGACTAGCGATCGGCGCGGGCGCATAGGCTCCCATACCACCTGTATTTGGTCCTGTATCACCATCTCCAAGACGTTTATGATCTTGAGCAGGAATTAATGGACGAATGGTTTGACCATCGGTGACCGCCAGAACAGACACTTCTTGACCCGACATAAATTCTTCAACTACCACCGTCTCCCCTGCGGAACCAAATTGCCCAGCAAATATGCGCTCCAAGGCCTCGATCGCTTCTTCAAGAGACATTGCCACGGTTACACCTTTACCACTAGCTAAGCCATCAGCCTTGATTACAATTGGTGCACCCTGCTGCTGTACATAGGCTTGAGCCGCTTCGAGACTTTGGAATGTAGCACTAGCCGCAGTGGGGATTTTGGCTTCTTGCATCAGCGTCTTTGCCCATGACTTGCTAGCCTCAATTTGTGCACCCTCTTTGGTTGGTCCAAAAATTGGTGACTCTGCTGCTTGAAAATAATCAACAATGCCAAGTGCTAAAGGCAGTTCAGGTCCAACTATGGTGAAACCAACACCCTGCACCTGAGCAAACCTCAACATCCCCTCGAAATCATCAATGCTCAGAGAAACGTTTTGACAATTCGGCATCGTTGCCGTACCACCATTTCCCGGAATGCAAAAAACTCGATCGATATTGGGAGATTGTAGAAGTTTCCAAGCTAGGGCGTGTTCTCTACCGCCACTGCCAACTACGAGGACTTTCAAATTACACCTTAATAATGCTCACACTACTTATACTTTCATTATTCTTAGTGGATGACAGGATTTTAAATTTAGGATGAGTGAGTGCTTTGCAGCCCCGTCCTAGTTGTCACTATCATGCTTTGCGAATACAGAAAGCTCCGCCTTTTTAGCATTTTGCGACTTTTGAACTGCTTAAGCAATGTCAGAATCGCAAAACACTAATTTGCTAGGAACTTATTATACCTAATACCTAAGGAATAGATCCGATTGAAATCTCGTCGCTAAAACTAGCTTTTTTCACAAATTCAAATGCTCCAGCCACTGATCCCCAGACTCGTTCATCAGTAACTACGTCATAGCCACGATCTAGGCTGCAATAAGTAGTTTCCGTAACCTCAAATTCGATACTGAGATAGGTGTCTACACCCTTGCGATTAATGCAACATTTTTTACCTGGTTCGACTGCGCCTTTAAAAGTATTATTATCAGCACGATGCACCCATTGGGTACAGCCATCTAATCGCTCGATCGCTTCAGCATCGATCTCATTAAGTTTGTGGCGATCGCGGCTAGCGCCAAAAAACGCTTCGGCGTTGATGAGGCGATAATTAATCATTTCAATGCGATCGTTGCGATAAATCAGATGCAGAACGGCGGTACGGTAGGGATGATGAAGTTCATAGTCATAGGCTTGTTCTAAAAATAGCCATACGCCATCCTCGGAAATAGGATTAGGTAAAGCACGAATACCCACGCGAATATGAGCAAAAAATGGCGGATTTTCGATCGCTTGTTCCCAATTGCTATGGTCACCTGCTAGCCATTGAGCAAGGGTATACACATCAGTAGGACTTGTTAACACTGTCATGAGTCGGTAATAAACTAAATATCTATTTTTAAATCTATGTCTAAGATTAACTTGAGTCGGAGCAAATTTTGCTGAGGACATAAAACCCAGAAGAGAGTTGCGGCGCGAAGTGCCGCAACTCTCTTCTGGGTTTATAGCTATAGCTTGCTGCCTCTAGCTTTTTAGGTTTTGATGAGAGCGTATGGTGAGTGTTATATTGGCTAAAGTGACATTTTATCGATACAAAATTTAAAAAACCTTGATTGCAACTCCCATTAAACCAACTGTAACGACAAGACGACCTGTATTTCCTTTCACCGCCGTGATCGGACAGGAAGAGATGAAGCTCGCCCTGTTGCTCAACGTCATCGATCCCAAAATCGGTGGAGTAATGGTCATGGGCGATCGCGGTACGGGCAAATCCACCACCGTTCGCGCCCTTGCCGACCTCCTACCCGAAATTGAAGTTGTTGCTGATGATCCCTTTAGCAGCCATCCCACCGACGGCGATTTGCAAAGCGAAGAAGTACGTCGTCGTGTTGCTAATGGGGAGACTTTGCCCGTTAGTACCAAGCAAGTAATCATGGTGGACTTACCCCTTGGTGCAACCGAAGACCGAGTATGTGGCACTATTGACATTGAAAAGGCTCTATCAGAAGGTGTTAAAGCCTTTGAATTAGGATTACTTGCTAAAGCAAATCGTGGCATCTTATACATCGATGAAGTCAACCTCCTCGACGATCATCTTGTTGATGTTCTATTAGACTCGGCTGCTTCTGGATGGAATACTGTTGAACGTGAAGGCATTTCCATCCGTCACCCTGCTAGATTTGTCCTAGTTGGCTCAGGCAATCCCGAAGAAGGTGAACTACGTCCACAATTGCTCGATCGCTTTGGAATGTACGCCGAAATCCGTACTGTACGCGAACCAGAATTACGGGTGCGGGTAGTCGAAGAACGGACTAATTTTGATGGCAATCCTCACGGATTCCTCAAAGACTATGCATCTCAACAGGAAGAACTCCAAGCTAAAATCGTCAGAGCGCAGACAATTCTCGGTGAAGTTGATATCCCTCACGATCTCCGCTTGAATATCTCCAGAGTTTGCTCGGAACTAAATGTTGATGGTTTGCGAGGTGATATTGTCAGCAATCGTGCTTCTAGAGCGATCGCTGCTTTTGAAGGAAGGAAAGAAGTAGAAGTAGATGATATCAAGCGCGTCATTGGACTATGCCTGCGTCATCGCCTTCGCAAAGATCCCCTCGAATCGATTGATACTGGATACAAAGTTCTCAAAACCTTCAATCAAGTTTTTGGTATTGAAGAAGAGTAAAAAATATTTTAAAAGCCTCGTTTATCGAGGCTTTTAAAATGTAAAGTGCTGAAAAGCCGATCGCATTTCTAGCCCGTCAATTTGATTGCCTTCAATAACTTCACCAATAATCACCGCCCCCGATAATTGATTGACAAATTGCTCAGCTAAATCCATAGGCATACATAGAACTAGTTCAAAATCTTCACCACCATACAAGACCCAATCTAACGCCCGATCGCCTGCCAAAGTCCTTACCGCCCTGTGAATTGGTAGCGATCGCCAATATATTTTTGCGCCAACTTGACTAGCTCGACAAATTTGCGCGATCGCATCGGCTAAACCATCACTACTATCCATTCCCGAAATAGAAAACTCACTTGGAGGATTTTGTTGTTTTAGAAGGTCGTGCAAAATCGCGATCGCGTCAAAACGGGGAATTGGTCGCTGATGATAGCGACAGACCGCTTGCACTAATTCTTGTCCTGCCAGAATACGATTACCAACTTTAATAGGTGCTAATAACTTCTCTTTTAACTCTTCCTTAAATAGAATTTCTAAACCCGCCTTTGAGAGTCCATGTAAACCCGTCATCACGATCGCATCGCCCACCCTTGCGGTATTTCTTTGAATGACTTGATTTTTCGGTACTTGCCCAAAGGCAGTTACTGATAAAGTCCGAACAGGCGATCGCACCGTATCGCCGCCTACTAATTCCGTGCCATAGGTTTGCAAGCATTCGCTAAACCCGCAATATACTCTTTCAATCCAATCGATCTTGGTATCAGATGGCAATCCTACTGACATTACTAAACCCCAAGGCTTAGCTCCCATTGCGGCTAAATCTGATAAGTTTACAGCCGCCGCTCGCCAACCAACATCTTCAGGACTAGTGGTGCGATCGCTAAAATGCACACCATCTACCAACATATCTGTAGTTATCACCATCTGGCGATCGGGTAAGGTTCCGCCCATTACCGCCGCATCATCCCCAACCACCTCGCTACAATACTGCCGAAAAATCTTCAGCAATCCCTGTTCACCCAAACTTTTGATTGTTTCTGTCATCTGTAGCGATTGATTGCACTGAGTAACTTCTTACAGCACTTTGCGCTCAAACCCGAACCAAGAAATTTTTTAAAGGTGTTGCTTCACAACACCTTTAAAAAATTTCTTGTGGTTCTGTTGATCGAAAATAGTTGTACGGTGAATCTCTATTTCTATATTATCTCCCGCAAGTATAGGAATTAGGCAAAAGAACGCATCGTAGGCGCAATTCATGACTTGCCCCTACGATGAAATGCAGTTTTCAAGTCATTTTCCGTAAATGTATTAAGGATAGAAAGTTAGTTTAGGTAAAGCCAACGATTCTTCCCATCCCATCATGATATTCATACATTGCACCGCTTGAGCAGCTTGACCTTTCATCAAATTATCAATCGCTGAAACTACAATTACTCGTCCTGTACGCTCATCGACCTCCACACCGAGATAACAGAGGTTTGTGCCTAAAGCCCATTTAGTCTGTGGGAAGATATTTTTTGGTAGAACCTGCACCCATTCTGAATTGCGATAAAAAGACTTGTAGATAGTTAGAACATCTTCCTTAACTAAACCAGGATCGCGTAACTTCGCATATACCGTCGAAAGAATACCGCGAATCATGGGAATTAGATGCGGTGTGAACTGTACTAATACCTCTTGACCTGCTATATCACTACAAATCTGTTCGATTTCGGGAGTATGTCGATGGCTAGCAATACCATAGGCTCCAAGAGAACCATCGGCTTCAGCTAATAACAGGTTCGTCTTAGGCTGACGACCGCCACCCGATGTACCTGACTTGGCATCAATAATAATAGTACTAGGATCGACTAAGCCCTGTTTTAGTAATGGCTGCAAAGCCAATAAGCTTGCCGTTGGATAGCAACCTGCACAGCCTACTAAGTCAGCAGTGGCAATGCGATCGCGATATATTTCAGGTAACCCATACACAGCTTTAGCATTAATTTCGGCATCAGTCCGTGCTTCTTTGTACCAAGACTCATAGACTTGCAGATCGGTGAAGCGATAGTCTGCGGATAAATCCAAAACTTTACACCCTTTAGCAAGCAGCCGTGGCGCAATTTTGCTAGCTAACCCATTGGGCAATGATAAAAATACAACTTTGCAGCGATCGGCGATCGCTTCAGGCTCTAAATTTTCGATCGGTAGATTTACGGCATGGGCAATATGTGGATATAAATCAGCAAAATTTTGACCAACAGAACCACTACCACCCATGTAGGTAATGTTCACCAATGGATGCTCTAGAAGCAATCTGACTAATTGGATACCGCCATAGCCTGACGCACCAATAATACCTACGGGGATGCGATTCTGTGCGCTCATAAACTTACTCCATCAAAATATTGAAAATGCTTTTCGCGTTTGGGGTAACAACTTAGCATAAGCCAAGTACTTAGCCTTAATATTAGTACGCGCAAACACTATGATTTCTTACTGTCTACTAGGTTAGGCAGAGGATAACACTCATAACAATTAAAAATAAATCCTAACAGCACTTAATACAGAAGCATTTGATGCACAATTAGCGCTTTTAGCTTGTAAAACCCAAATAGATAAAGGCGGCGCTTCGCACCGCCTTTATCTATTTGGGTTTTATTTCCTAAGCAAAACTTGCATTGCTATATATAGCAATCCTAAATGAGTCATGAGAAACAGAATCTTATAACAAGGGGCTTAAGCCCCTTGCCTTTCTCACAAATGATTTAGGACTGCTATAAGCTAAAAGTACATTTGACTTTGGTAAA
>CAIJEA010000571.1 GCA_903819605.1 uncultured cyanobacterium
GTGGCGCTTAGCGCCACGACTCTATTCTGGGTTTTATGTCTTAACTTATTTGGCTATAGCTATATTTAGCGAGGATTTAAGAATGGAATTGCAAGAGGAGTTGAGGTTGGTTGAGAAGTTGTAGGAGCAATAGATTGAGTACTGTCTGTAGATGCGACTACAGGCGCTCCTACAGCAGGTGCTCCCACAGCTCTTAGAACTTCAACACCATTTTGTTGTAGAACAACTATCGGCGGTTCAGAATTGGTATCAATTCGCTTAACCAATACTTTACCGTTAGAGATCAACTGACCAGCCTTAACGTAGCGTGAGGTTGGTTCGTCAGTAGCAGTCAGAATTGCATAGATTGTACCTGAAACCTCAACCGTGCCAGTAACTACTGTTCCTTCAGCAGCCTTGGTATCAGGAGGAGCAATAATTGTACGGTTGGAAGTTCTAACTACTACCGCAGCTCTGAGGTTTGGTTGCTCTTTTGGTTTTGCCAAAAGAGTTTCTAGTTTTGGAACTGGATTAATGATCGTACTAGTGAAAGGGTCACGAGCTTGTTTAGAGTCAGCATTGATTTTTTTCTCTAACTCCTGCACTCTAGCTTGCTTGTCCGTGGTGGGAATTAGCTCCTGTGTTTTTTGTCCACTTACGAACGGAGTTTTAAAAGCCTCCTGAACAGGAGTTGCTGCCACCTTTGGTGCAGTATTTGTGGTAGTTGCGTCAGCAATCGTGGGTAATGGTTTACCAGCTTCAGCAAGAGCTCTCATAGCTTCGCAGTCTGTACCTGGGGCAAACTTAGCGACTTTGGTAATACCTTGCTTAAGTTCTCGTGGTGTGCTGATCGTACATTCGGTCGGTGTACCCTCGCCGCAAGCACTAAGGATTGCAGTAACGCTAAGAATCACGCCAGCTAGGTAATAAATACGCATATAAAAAGTTCCTCTGCTGCCTACTTGTTTTTCGGTACAGCGACATCCGATTTTTTGTCGATTTTGACTGCAAGATATTAAAGCATTATGGTAATTTTGGCAATCACTAAAAGTATAGAGGAATAGTCGCGGTCTCTATGTTTTTAGAAATTGCTGTCATAATTAAGAAAAATGGGAGGTCACGCTTCTCAATGTCTAAGTTTTAGATTTAAAAAGTATGCTGATCGATAAGTACTTGTGCGAAATAAATTACCCAAACCCATAAAGTTGCGCCCCTGCGGGGCATAACTTTATGGGTTTGGATGTGTAATTAATGATGTACATCTACTTATACTCATCGCCATACTTTTAGTGTTCGCTATTGATGGAGAAATTTGTGGAAGTTGCATCTGAAGTTTATCAAGGTCAGTTTGGAGAATTCACAATTACGAAAGACGATCGCCTTAGCGTAATTGTTTATCGCAGTGCTTTAGCGATCTCCGCCCTATGTTTTAGCTTAGGAGTACTTTTAGTCCTATTTCAGCCGAGTAATCCCGAATTTGTAAATTGGTTAACTTGGCTATATGTCGGCTTTTCCATCGGTTTAGGTGTGGCTCTATGGACAATTCATATTTATCTGGAGCTCTTACATCGGGTCTTGCAGATTTTTTGGGCAATTGGCGCGATCGCTTCAGTGGGCATTGCTTTATATTTTCCTGAACCGTTGGCGATCGCTATTTACGAGCATCCGATCGCGTTAATTGGTGTGGGGTTTAGTTTTGCTGCTTTGACAGGCATTTTTTTCAAAGAGACTTTTTGTTTTAATCGTTTTGAAACTAAGTTTTTAGTACCTTTAGTCCCTGTGCTAATTCTTGGGCATTTAGTGAATTTTTTAACTGTAGCGATCGAGCAAGGTTTCTTAGCTGCTTGGGCAGTTTTGTTTGCGATATTTGCGATTCGAAAAGCGACTCAAGAAATCCCTTCAGACATTGGCGATAAATCAGTATTTGCCTATCTCAAAGCTCAAAAGCAACAAGCAATTTAATACACAGTTTCTAATAAGCGAATCTAGTCAAACTACATAGTGGGAAACAGTCTGAGGATTGATACTCCTGTTAAGAATTACACACCTGAAGAATACCTAATTGCTAGCTTTCAGGAATATTTGTTAATCGATTAGGTAAAAAACCATGTAGAGCGTTACATTAAGCAATCAGAACATCAATGGTTGTTTATCGAGTATGACAATTTA
>CAIJEA010000572.1 GCA_903819605.1 uncultured cyanobacterium
AAACCTGCGTTCTAGAGATTCAGAAAGTAAAGCCCAAACTAGAGCTAGAGCTTGTTTATTGCTCTGACTGCTTTGATAAAGCCAATAAGCTGTTACAACATCCAAAGGAAGAGCATTAAATCGGATTTGTCCAGATTCAATACTGTCGGGCGTATAACCCTCTCCTCGTATAGCGTTGATGCTCTTTGAAGTTAAAAACCGTCGTGAGATCCGCCTTCTCCTTTATCAACAGTTAAATTTTCTGGCTTATAGGTATCAGTAGACTCATCAGGCAAAGCATCGAAAGTGCCTTGAACTTATCCCAGCAAGCGGTTGAGTGCCTTAGATTGCAAAAAATCGAAAGTGCTTCTAGCTGGTTTCCCAATACATTCAGCAGCTTGGCTAAGTGACATTCGATAGCTACCATCGGGCAACATGAAAGCGTCAACGGTTAAAGCTCCGATCGCCACAGTAGCGCGATTTGCTTTGATTGACTCACTCATCGGTTTTGCTTTTGGTGCGATCGCTTAATTTACCTTGATCATCAGCATCTTCAATTGCTTTTTGCAAAAGGTATGAAGCTAAATTTGCAACTGGTCGAGCTTCAGAATTAGCCCATAGCTCTAATTTCTTGTAAAAGCTATCTGGCAGAGTGACGTGTATTCGTTTGCTCACATTATCTATATCTATCGTGTAACTGTTGCTCATGGTACATCCTTGTCTCTATAAGTCTTCATATGTAGCGTTTTTGTCTCTTAATAGAACCTATTAGCTACAAATAGCTACATTTATGTTACCTTAAAAACAACAAAGGCGATCGCGCTAGTCCGCAAAAACCCGCGATCGCCTTTATTTATCCCCATTCAGGAATATAAATATTATGGCAGCAAAAGCCGTCAAACAGACTGTAGAGACTACTACACAGCCTGAATTCCCCTCATCTGACGAGATCGTCTTTGACCTTGAAGATCAGATCGCAGATGAACTTTTAAGTAACATCGATTGGGCAAAGGTGCGCTCGGCGCTACTTAAAAAAGCGCCCGCAAAATTGTTTGCATGGCTAACCAATAGCAACGATACACCCGTCAACCTTTCTCCCTACCCCGAACTTGCTGCACTCCCTAGCGCTGATGAGCAGGAGAAAGCAGCATGATTAAAGCTATTTTCACCGCCTTAACTGGCATCGATGAAAGTATTGATAGTCCAGAATCGCAAGAAGCTTGGGAGCTTCAAAGGGTAATTGATGAGGAGGATTTAGAAGAAGAGGAGGTCGATCAAGATGCTGACTCGTAACTCTAAATTAATTCTTGAGGCAATAGGATTAAGTCTTGGATTCGTCTCTCTCATTGGTTATTTTTTGGCTAAATGGGATATCCAAAGCAACGGATTCACATCTAACACCAATGCAATCGCCGCGACTGCACCAGACAGCAAGCCAAAACAAATAAACCTCAAGCCACTTCCACAACGTTCCGAACTCGAACTTAAATACAGGACTTGTACTAATTCCCAAGTTAATAGCAAGGCTCTAGCACGTTTTGACGACAAACAGCTTAACGATTTGGTGTTTAAAGTCTGCACTGAAAACAGCTAATCCGTTCCTCGTTGCAAATTATCTCAAACCCTCACTATATGAGGGTTTTTATTTTTTATTGATGCAAAATTATGTTTACATCCGATAAATTCCACACTAGCCAAGCGGTACAAGTTACTGAATCTCAGAGAGTTGTTAGAAGAGCCTCTACCTGTATTTTCTTTGGTGCGATGAGTTTATATGCGTCTACTGTTTTGCCTAGTCACTGGACACAAAAACTAACCACTATGGCGATCGCTTCTGGCTTGGTTTCCGTTTCATTACGGCTTGATAAATTGGAGGAGTCTCATAAACCCTATGAAGCGATCGCTCATCAACAAAGCACAGCTTCATACCAATCTTGGCTAAATTATGCGATGCAACCGCCCAAAAAGGAGGCACAAGTCACGCAGGAAATTATTAAACCTATTCCCACCCATCCGATACTTAAAGCCCTTTACGACTTAAAACTTGAGTGTGATTTTGTTCAAGAATTGCGATCGCCTTCCTTCATTCGTACCCTAGTCAAGCCAACAAATTGTAAAGCCGCCCAATTGCTCCGCATCGGCGAAGAATTACAGCTAGGCTTAGGTTTGGACGTTCCCCCTGTCATATCTATCAGCAAGGGGGCGATCGCCATAGATACCCCTCGACCTGATAGACAATCTGCTAGGTTTACGGATTACTGGCGACCTTCGCCGAAGTTTGAGGCGGCGATCGGGGTAGACATTAACAACAATCTGGTATCGGTTGATTTATCTCAGCCAGAAAGCTGTCACATTTTGGGCGCAGGAACTACAGGTTCGGGCAAATCAGTTTTTTTACAAAGCCTTTTACTGAGCCTTTTACTAGAGCGTCCTGCGAGTGAATTGGGCTTGCTAATCTGCGATGCTAAGAGGGTATCTTTCTTAAAATTTAAAGGCTGTCCCAACTTAATCGCGCCAATCATGTCGCAACCTGCCGAGGCTATTCAATGGCTTGAGCAGATGGTCGATGAGATGGAAAAACGCTACAAAATGTTTGAGCGCTTAGGTGTAGAAAACATTGAAGGCTTTAACCAGCGTTCATCTGAGAAATTGCCACGCATTCTATTTTTATTCGATGAGTTTGGCGATCTATGGGATGCCTGCAATAAGGAGCAAGTTGAGAAGCTGGAAAACTTGATTATTAGGCTAGGGCAAAAGGCTAGAGCCGCAGGTATTCACCTTGTTGTGTTTACTCAACGCCCGAAAAAGGTAGTAACTCCCCGTCTAAGGTCAAATTGCCCAGCTAGGGTTCTGCTCATGGTTCCAGATAGAGACGATAGTGAGGCAATCTTGGGCAATAAGTCCTTTGATGGTTCTCAGCTTTTCGGGCGTGGTGATTTGTTTTTTAATGGCGATCGCTTACAGGCTTTGTTAGCTGATGAGTCAGACTTTGCCAAATTGCTGACGGGTAATAATTTTGTAAATACTGCCAAAAACACCGCAAATATTGACGATCTAAATCAGCAATCAGCACCGTCAGCACTTGCTGGTACTACATCAGCACCATCAGCAACTAATCAGCAATCAGCACCCCTATCAGCACCACTAATGGCAATTGTGGACTATGCCAAGCGCAAAGATGAGTTCATATCAGCAAGACAAGTTCAAAGCGGAATTGCTATTTTTAAGCAAAGTAAAGCGGATGAGATTCGAGAATATTTTAAATATCTGGCTAAGCTTGGCTATGGCATTACAAGAGGTTCTGATGAGGCTCTGGAGTTTTCTGCAAGTTAGCGATCGCAAAAGTCCCGTAATACTTTTGCTTATCGTTCGCGAAATCAAGCCGCCAAAGGTCGCCGCGCCCACCATAAATGCAAAGTGCTAGGATGCCCATGCCGAATCGACTTCTCCCGCGCCGACTCTTTATTAATTGCTTCTAGGGGCGGAGTCACCTCGATGAGTTTCTTTTTATAGGTCATAATCTAAAATTTTGGCACATTTTGAACCATCCATGCGTGAAATCCTCGCAATGCTGCCCCTCTTCCTTCTGTGCGACAAATTTCTAAACAAAGATTAATCGCTGCTGTAACTTGACACTGCGGGAAAATAGAACTATCCAGCGACTCAACATAGTCACCATCTTGCAATCGAAAAATTCTTAACTGGCGATCGGCATACTGCCATATCTCAGGCACGCCCAAAGCTACATAAGCAGATTTGGCAGTCCTCGAAGTCAGATCTACCTCGATCGCCAAATCTGGTGGTGGATCGACGGCTAAATCTAAGCGCGTCTTGCCAATCATCAGATGATGATTTTGCACATAAAAGCAATTGTCTGGCTCAATCCCCGCAGGCATACTTTGCTTTTTAAAAGTTGTCGAACCATAGCACTCGTAATCCATTAAGAGATAGGCAAATAACATCTTAATCAAGTCGCCAATCAATTCCTTATCCGCTTCATGCTCAGGCAAAGGCATCTGAATCTCCAATACACCATCAAAATAAGCAATCCGCGATGCGCGGTTTTCTCCCAGATCTTCCAGAATTGCCTCAAATTGCTGCCAATCAATATCATGCAGAACCGTAGTTTGACCCTGCAAAGTCTCGATCTGAGCAATCCGTACTAATGTCGCCATTCTGTTAACTCCTATGCGATCGGTCTTACCAAATCTAGAATTCCTGCCCTTTTTCCCATAAGTCTTGCCAACTATAGTTTACGCTAATCGACCCAAAATCTGGCTCCTTTTGAAATGGCCGCCCAACATAACGAACTGAACTAAGTAATTTGCTCGATTACCTCAAGCGGGTTAGATATCCCACCCGACCAAAAAGCATCCCAAATGCGATCTATTTGACTTTTAATTTCCCCTGAGATCATAGTTTGCCCGTCTTATCCGATTGAGTCTAAAAATTCTGTGTGATTAACAGTTTTACACCCTTTAGACAGTACTTAGCTTTTCAGCTTTGATTTTTCTAGAAATCCACGCAACACCTACTTAATAATTTGACCAATTTACAAAAAGTGGTCATTTAGTCTTGACTACATGACTTGTTAGCAATAAGATTCTATGACATTAAAACCTGAATATATCAAAGAAACATAATGCAAATACTAACTGTCGTCTCCTTGTCTGGTGGTCAAGGCAAAACGACAACAAGTTTCTTTTTAGGCTTGACCTTAGCTAGTCTAGGCTTCAAGACACTTTGGATTGATGGCGATCCACAGCATAACCTCTCACTGTACGGACGATCACCCCATCAAAACGATGAACCAACCCTACTAGAGTGCATTACTGGACAAGTCCAACCCACCGATGCTATTTACCCGACCGACTGGGAAAACCTCTCGATTATGCCTAGCGATCGCGCCTTAGAGCAGTCTCAAACTCACCTTGCTAACGTGACAATGGGTGAACTATTGCTAAAAAAGCGGCTTAAAAATCTTGACTTCGATTACTGCATCATCGACTCGCCACCACAGCGATCGCAGTTATGCGTGACCTGTATTTGTGCCGCCGACAAGCTAATTATCCCAGCAGAGGCAAACAGTAAAGGCTTAGCTTGCTTGCAAAGTACTCTTGAAACTATTGATGAGCTATCCGAAAACATGGCTTTTCAAGGTGAAATCATCGCAATTGTGCCTTTTCGCGACACTATCCGAGGTCTGAATCGCACAAGAACCAGTCGCGACGCAATCGCCTACTTTGAGCAGATTTGTCAAGAGCGCGGTATTGCCATTACCCCGTCAATTGTCGATAGCGAGAAATATAAGCAGGCGATCGACCGTGCCGAATATTTGCCCACTGAACTAAATAGCCCCTTTAACAAATTAATCGAATTAGCAGGTGTTGTATGAGTGAACCAATAATGCAAAAAATCGCCATCTCTAATCGCCCAAAAGTAAATCGCGATTCCAGTGTTAAAGCGGCGATCGCACCAACCACCACAACTACCCCGACAACAAGCCCCAACGAACTAGAGAAAAAAACGGTTCGCATTTCTAGTGAAGCGATCGCCTACTACGCACAGCTTAAAAACACCAACAAAATCACCCTCGATGGGATGCTCGAAGCGATCGCCATTTACTCAAAACAACATCCCGAAATTGAACAAGAGCTAATTGCGATCGGGAAGCAAGTCCTAAAAATCCGTCAGGAATCCGCCAATACTGCTAGAGCTACAACTATGTACGAGAAATATAAACAGGCTTAAATATCAAACTCGCGATTGGCAATTTATAAAAGAGGGTGCTTTTGTACATACAAGGAAGTGAGTACTTTGCGTCCAAAGTAAATCACTTCCTTGTTTATCGCTTGTATTTATTCTAGGACTAGGCTAAGTTAAGCAAGATCCAACCATTGAAATTTTATAAAAATGAAGGCTTCAACTAAGTTTCTATTTCTTCTTGGAATCACTATTTCCGCCTTAATATCTTCTTGTAAAGCTGGTACAGGATCTCTACCTACTAATCAACCGACACAGCCTATTCAACCTATTCAGCAAATAGAGAAAGCTAAAACAGTTGCTGCGGAAGTTGTTGTCACAGTTATGTTAGGAGATGCAGGATATCAAATTTCTGTTGATTGTCGTGATGGGAAAGCACAACCTCTAGATCCAAAAATGCCTGAAGCGCAGTTAAAAGAGTTTGAAATCAAGAAACCTTCAATTGTTGCAGATGCTTGTCCTAATCGACCTAAATAACTCTTTCAAATGTTGTGGTTCGAGTAGCAACGGAATCGTAACCACCGTTTAGCTGTTCAGGTTTGTGAACGGTCTGTCTGGGACAAAGGCAACCCAATTTTTTCCCATAAAGCAGTTCGCTCTTATTGCTAACTTTCAGAGCTTTGGTGTCAGTTTTTGCCAGTTTCAGCTTTGCTTTAATTTTTTTAAAAATGCCCCTCTACCCCGAACCCATTTGAGATCGCT
Source organism: uncultured cyanobacterium (assembly GCA_903819605.1). Classification (GTDB taxonomy): domain Bacteria; phylum Cyanobacteriota; class Cyanobacteriia; order Pseudanabaenales; family Pseudanabaenaceae; genus Pseudanabaena. The sequence goes on from CAIJEA010000572.1 coordinate 6,445, forward strand.
TGAGTTGAAATTCTGCCATGCGATCGCAACAGCAAACAAAACTAAACCGCCGCTACTTCCGTCGGCTTCTTCTCAAACACCTGAATGTTTGGCTCATCTAGCACAAAGCCTTGATCGGTAGGATTGCCAAGCTTACCCGCGATCGCCGCTACCCATTGGGGATAATTAGCCTGAGCATCCTGAAGTTTTTTGAATACCTTCGGTTTGACAGTGGCAGTGAATAGGCAATCGCCACATTCAATATGAAAAGTTACCCACCCATTTTTGTCTGTCGAGGCGATCGCGCGTAACTAATTGATTTTGATGGTTACTTCTAACTTGCCTTGTGCGGTCATAATTCTGCAAAAATGCTTATCTTCAGTATCTTTATTTTACAAAGCTTTGCTTTAACGGTATAGCAAGTATAGGCTGGAATTTGTGGAATAAAGTCAGAGGTAGTGTGATGGCTTCGCGGTTCTACTCGGTTGCGATCGTTTTGATGACTGGTGTTTTGGGCTTAGTTTTACCGCCAAACTTACCTTTTGTTACTGCTCAGGCTCAGACTACGCAAGATCGTAAAGCTGAAGCTGATCGGCTGTTAAATTTAGGAATTCAACAATACAATCTAAGTCAATTTGAAGCAGCAATGCAGTCATGGCAGCAAGCTTTGACTATTTATCGAGAAATTAAAGACCGTCAAAGTGAAGGCAAAGCGCTTGGTAATCTGGGTGTCGCATATAATTCCCTCGGACAATATGACAAAGCCATCGACTC
>CAIJEA010000573.1 GCA_903819605.1 uncultured cyanobacterium
CAACTCTTCTCTGGGGTTTGTTTTTGTCCTAACATAACTGGCTGCCGCTATATAAATGAATTAGGATCTCTACTTACAGCAATTACCGATCAACTGAACCACAATGAAAAATTTGAAAGCGTTGCTTAGTAATACTTTTAAGTTTTTCATTGGTTTGGATTTTAGCCCAAAGCGCTGTAGTTAGCGAAATAGAAAACATTGGAATAACTATATGACCGACATTTCTTTCACCGATAGGGACAAAATCAGTGAAGTCATTGATACATCAAGTCGGCTTAAATACCTTCTAAAATATACCTATCAACTTTCTCTAGATGATATTGTTTCTGTTCGAGTAGATGGAGATAATTTCAAAGTCGATATCAATACAGAAAAGGATATGTTCCGTTTTAAACCACAAGGTGTAGAAGATGTAATTATGAAGAATCCTGAATCTGGTATGCTTCAATTGACCTTTGATCCAGCTTTAGCACAAGCAATTTATAACATTGTGGATGAATATGCTTCTTAAGCCACAGCGCTTTGCGCTCAAACCCAAACCAATAAAAACCTTAAAAGCGTTGCTTCGCAGCACTTTTAAGGTTTTTATTTTGGTTAGTTTGATCGATAATTTCTGTAAGAGACTATTAAATATAGTCACTCTCAGGACAACAAAAAATCAAATAGACGATGGGCAAGTTCTAGTTTTGAGCAGAGGGGAGTTGATAGGATATTCTCATTTTTACCGATGAATGTTGCCTGATTTGTATCCGTACCAAAACCTGTTTGAGAACTATTAACAGCATTAGCCGCGATCGCATCTAGATTTTTTCGCTTTAATTTATCCTTTGCTGCGGCTAAGATCTCTTGCTCAGTCCCAGTTTGAGCAGCAAACCCCACAAGCATTTGATTGGCACGTTTGCGAGTGGCGAGATCGGCAACGATATCAGGAACATATTCAAGTTCTAGATTTAATGGAAGCTCGGATTTAGGCAGTTTGCGATCGCTCTGTAATTTAGATCGCACATCACCAATAGCCGCCGCCGCAATAGTGATATCTGCACTCGGAAATTCCTCTAGCATGGCTTTGTGCATTTCCTTAGCAGTACTAACTGCTCTCTCATCTAAACCCACTACCGAGGAATTAGATGCGGTAATGAGGGTGACAGTTGCGCCACGATGAAGAGCAGCTTGGGCGATCGCAATTCCTTGCTTACCCGTTGATGGATTACCAATAAATCGCACAGGATCGATAAATTCGCGAGTGCCTCCTGCATTCACAAGAATCTTCTTTCCCTTTAAATCTTGCTTCCCTTTCGTAAATAGAAAAGATTCTAGATATTCCAAAATCATTTCTGGCTCTGACATTCGACCAGTTCCGACTGCATCACAGGCAAGAATTCCATCAGTTGGGGCGATCGCGGTATAACGAGGATTTTGTAATATTTTGTGCCAATTCTCTTGAACAGATGGTTGTAGCCACATGGTTGTATTCATGGCTGGTGCAAGTAGAATTGGACAACTAGATGCTAGGACAGTATTTGTGAGCAGGTTGTCAGCCATGCCATAGGCAAGTTTTGCTAGGGTATTAGCCGTTACGGGTGCTAGCAGAAATATATCCGCCCATTCTGCTAAATCAATATGTAATGGTCTACCATTTGTCGGTTGCCAAAAATCAGCATCGG
>CAIJEA010000574.1 GCA_903819605.1 uncultured cyanobacterium
CAGTAGTAATGCTCTCATTACTACTTGTTAGTTGGATTGCATTTGTGAATAGGTATCCGCTAGCTTATTTGTTTCTCCCGATTCTGATTTGGATAGTTTTTCGCTACGGCAGCTTTTTTTCTAGTTTGTTCGTGAGCGTAGTTTCTCTAATTGCAATTTTTTCGACAGCTAGGGGACATGGTCTTTATATCGAAGATTCTCCCAATGAATCCTTGCTATTATTGCAATCTTTTATGGCAGTGATGGCTTTAACATCGTTGATCCTTTCCGCTGTAATTGATGAGCGTACAGAGGCTCAACTGTCTCTCAAACAAGCAATGGAAAATCTAGAAGCTAAAGTGATTGAAAAGACTGTGGAACTACAGTTAAGTCAATCTCAGATCGATGGCTTCTTCTCTTCTGCGCCGATTGACATGGGGATCGTCGATCGTAACTTGCGCTATATTCGGGTCAATCAAGTACTATCAGAAATTAATGGCAAACCAATTGAGGAACATTTAGGTAGAACTCTTCAGGAAGTACTACCTGATTTAAGTCCTTATTTAGAAGGTTATTTTTATGAGGTTTTAACGACGGGGAAACCTTTACTCAATAGAGAGAACAGTAGTAGCACACATAGCAAAGATGGAGAGGAACGGACTTGGCTAGCTTCATTTTTCCCTATCTTTGATATCAACAATGTTGCCTTTTACGTAGGCTTTGTGGTGGTGGAAATTAGCGATCGCAAAAAAGCTGAAGCTGACTTGAAGCGTGCAGAGTCCATTCTCAGAAAGGCAAATTTAGAACTGGAAAAACTGGTCAATATTGATGGATTGACACAAGTTGCCAATCGTCGATGCTTCGATCAACGTCTTGAACTGGAATGGGAAAGACTCTGTCGCGAGCAACAGCCTTTGTCTTTATTATTGTTTGATATTGATTATTTCAAACGATATAACGATTGCTATGGACATCAGTTAGGAGATGATTGTTTAACCACGATCGCCCAAACTGCCAAACAAGTTCTATGTCGTCCAGTCGATCTGGTCGCTCGTTATGGTGGTGAAGAATTTGCCGTAATTTTGCCAAATACTGATTTAGATGGAGCCTTTACGGTCGCAGAGCAGATTCGTGAGGCTATTCTCGATTTGCATATTCCTCACCAAAATTCTGATATCACCGATATAGTTACGATTAGTTTAGGTATTAGCAGCCTGTTACCAAACTTCACACAAAAGCCATCCGTACTAATTCAGCAAGCAGATATGGGGCTTTATCGGGCTAAGCAACAAGGGCGTAATCAGACAGTGATTTTTTCTGCATAGTTTTTTACAGCATAAAGTATTATTACAGCGCTTTATGCTCAAATTAGAACCAATAAATTTTTTAAAAGCGTTGCAAAACAACGCTTTTAAAAAATTTATTGTGGTTCTTTTGATCGAAAACTGCTGTAAGTTTAGGATGGATTGAGCTTTGTGATGCCTATCCAGATTATTTGAGTGAGATGCTATGTCACATTTGCGCCAAAACGTGATTACTAAGGATTGGGTGATTTTTGCGACGGAGAGAGCCAAACGCCCCCATGAATTTGCCCGAGCTATCGGTGATATCCCCCCCGAATTACCGACGTATAAACATAGCTGTCCTTTCTGTAGGGGCAATGAAAACTTATCTGAACCAGAATATTTACGGATCGAGGACGAGGATGGTTGGCGAGTGAGGATTATTCCCAATAAATATCCTGCGCTTTCCCCAATTGGCGATCGCATTCGTCATAGTGAAGGAATTCATCGCTCGATCACAGGTGTAGGCTATCACGAAGTCCTCATCGAACATCCCGATCATAATGCCACGATCGCCCTAATGGAGCTTAGTGATGTAATTAATATTCTCAAATCCTATCGTCAACGCTACAATGTAATTCGCCAAGATAAACGGATTGAGAGCATTATCATCTTTAAAAATCATGGAGAAGATGCTGGGACATCGCTAGAGCATCCACATTCGCAAATTACCGCAACGCCTGTAGTTCCTTCGCAAATTCGCTATCGTCTGACAGAGGCAACTAGTTATTTTGATGATATGGGGGAATGTTTGTTTTGCTGTACCCTCAGAGATGAGTTAAATGCTAAAGAAAGAATTGTTTTAGAAACAGAACACTTTGTAACATTTATTCCCTACGCGGCTCTTTCGCCTTTTCATATGTGGGTCTTTCCCCGTC
>CAIJEA010000575.1 GCA_903819605.1 uncultured cyanobacterium
AGAGTCATCTACTCTTGCAATGAAAGGGATACTTCATCACGTACTTACGGTTGAAGACCCAAAAGGATTTCGTAATTTCCTCTTGCAAAATTTGACTTATTCGTTAGGACGTAGCTTAGATAATTCAATCATACTCCGATCTAACCTTGTATCTCGACAACATGCTACTTTGTTGGCGGTAGAAGATCCGAACAAAACCTCGTGTTTCTTTCGGGTGATTGATGGAAATTTAGGCGGTACGCGCAGTACTAATGGAATTCTCATAAATGGGAAGAGACGCTTTTCTCATTTACTGTCGCATGGAGATGAAATTCTATTTAGTAAAGATACTAAGGCAATATATCAGGTCATTAGTACGATCGCTACGTCTAAAGACAGGTTGGTTAGTGGTGTCAAAACGGTTAAACAGCCATCATTTGAAACCGATCTAGTTAAGTTTTCTCCTTTGTTGTCTATTTCTGATAAAGATTTATCTGCCCATGCCCGTGAAATAATTAACCAATTCATTTCCTCTCCAGAACTTAATCCTCAACCAATTATCGAATTAAATTTAGTAGGCAAAATTTTATATCTAAATCCAGCAGCTTTGTCTCAATTTCCTGACCTTGATGATAAGCAGATTAATCATCCTTTGCTCCAAGAACTACTGACACAACTGATTCCCCTCGTTAATCCTGTCCGCAACTATTTTATGCGCGATCTGGAAATTAATGCCAAGGTATACGAGGAAGTCATTCATTATATGCCTTGGAATAAAGTGATTCGCATTCATATATCTGATGTGACTCAACAGAAGCAAACGGAAGCAATTATTTCTCATCAAATTCATCATGATTCTCTTACAGGGTTGCCGAATCGGAAATATCTATATGAGTATTTAGTTGATTTTGTAAAAAGATTAGAAGACAAAAAGCAAAAATTTGCAGTTTTATTTCTTGATATCGATCGTTTCAAGTTAATTAATGATTCTTTAGGTCATGTAATTGGCGATTTATTACTGAAAGCTGTTGGCGAGCGCTTAAACAATTTATTGCGAAGAGGTGATTTACTGGTGCGTTGGGGTGGTGATGAATTTGCAATTATTGCTAAGGCAATTAATTCTTTAGATGCCGTTGTACAAATTTCCGAGGCAATGATTCAGGCTCTGAATTTACCCTTTAATTGTGGAGGACATGAACTGCATATCACCACTAGTATTGGTGCAAGTATCTATCCCGATCACAATACCAATGTTGAGGAGTTAATTCACAATGCAGAGATGGCAATGTATCGCGCTAAATCTGAAGGCCGCAATAGTTTTCAGTTCTACATTCCAAATATGCAGGAAAAGAGTTTTCAGCGATTATTAATGGAAAATAATTTGCGAAGAGCGCTAGAGAATGAAGAACTGGAAACTTATTTTCAGCCTCAAATTGATTTAAATACAGGTAAAATTGTTGGGTTGGAGGTGCTACTACGCTGGAAACATGTTACTTTAGGTTCGATTTCACCGAGTGAATTCATTCCACTTGCTGAAGAAACAGGCTTAATTATTTCTATTGGAAATTGGGTACTGCGGCATACTTGCTTACAAGCGCTCGCTTGGCAAAACATGGGATTGCCATCTATCCAGATTGGCGTAAATTTGTCTATCAAGCAACTACAGCAGAAGGATTTTCTAGCCTCTTTGCAGCAAATTCTTCAAGAGACAGGTTTTGATCCCCATAGCTTAGAGCTTGAAATAACTGAAGGAATCATGATGGATAATGTGGAAGAAAAGATTATCCTATTAAATCAATTTCGCCAAATGGGTATTCGGTTGTCAATTGATGACTTTGGTACTGGTTATTCGGCACTTAGCTATCTAAAAAATTTGCCAATTGATACTCTAAAGATTGATCGAATATTTATTGAATACATTACTCATAATGAGCACGATCGCGCAATCGTTGCTTCGCTAATTAATCTATCTCATAGTCTAAAGCTAATTGTAATTGCTGAAGGTGTAGAAACCGAGGCTCAGGCTGATTTATTGCGTTCCCTCGGTTGCGATCAGATCCAAGGCTATTTCTTTCATAGAGCTTTGCCCGCAGATGAGATTGAGTGTCTATTGAGGGGACAAGCAGTAACTAAACCTAATGGGTTTGAATAAGAGGCTGAGCTATGCTCAACCTCTTATTCAAACCTTAGAGAATGCATCTATTGATTTAAGCTTTGGCTGCCAGCCATAGTCTCAAGTTTAGTTCTTGGTTAGGTGAAGTATGAGGAATCTGCACAAGTTCAAAATGATTATAGATTGGCTCTTGCAACAGAACTTCGACAGTTTGAAGTACATCTTGTTGGAAGATTGTGACTTCGATCGCATCACCAGCCGAGAAATCACGTAGGCGATCGCTGAAGTTTTCTGCTGTAATGCGGATACCTGCGATCGCCAGTAGTGAATCTCCTGGACTAATTCCTGCTTTTTGGGCAGGTGAACCGAACTCAACTTTTTCAACTTCAGCCACTCCATTTTTTGATTTGACAGTCAATCCCATAAACGGAATATCTTGACGGGCAGCGCGCAACTCCAAACCAAAGGGTTGGAGATAGTAGTTATAATCTAATTCTTTAGTGCCATAGAGATAATCATTCCAGAAGTCAGATAGATCGAATCCTGCAACGGATTCAATCACTTCATGCAGTTCTGATTCGCTAAAGCCTATTTCGTCTTTGCCAAAACGCTCCCACATAATTTGCATGACTCGATCAAGCGATCGGAGGTTATTAGTTTTATTACGAATTAGTAAGTCAAGCAGCATTGAGATTAATTCACCTTTGAGGTAATAGGAAATCTGATTGTTATGCGTATTAGTATCAGGACGATAGAGTTTAATCCAAGTATCAAAACTGGAATCATAGAGAGATTGCACATTGCGACCAAATGTAGTTTGCAAGCGGGTAATACTCTTACTAACTAATTTTAAATAATGCTTTGCATCATATAGATTTGCGCGAAGTGGAAAGATTTGGTCATAATAGCTGGTAGTTCCTTCACTAAACCAGAGAGAACCTGTGTAATTCTCTTGATCGTAATCAAATGTCTCTAGGGCTTTGGGACGTATCCGTTTAACATTCCAAGTGTGGAAAAATTCGTGGGCAACAAGATTGATAAATTGAAGATAGCTATCTTCTTTGCGAAATCCCAAACGGTTGTAAAGTAGCACAGTACTATTCCTATGCTCTAGCCCACCAAAGCCATTACTTGCATGAAGGATAAAATCATAACGATCGTAGGGTAATCCGCCAAATATCTCTGCTTCTTCGGCAATAATTGCAGATGTATCTTTGACTATGCGCTTGACATCGGCATTATGTTGCCCCCAAATGATGAAGCGATGCGGTTTATCGAGTACGCTAAACTTATATTGTTCTTGAATCCCAATTTCAAAGGGACTATCAACTAATGTATCAAAATCCTTCGCATAGAAAATATGGGAGCTATTAGCAGCATTTGGTAAAGCTGTAGCAATTTGCCAGTTCTCTTGTGGTAAGACAATCTCGATATTGTAGAATTGATGCTGATGTTCAGGAATATATAAAAATACGGCTGCACCCGTAAAGAAGGCATGAGTTCTATCAATATGATTGGTGCGAACGGTCAGTTCATTACAGAAAATTCGATAACGAATTTTGATTTGCGAATTATTCCCAACATTCACTTGCCAGTGATTTTTACTGATTTTCTGCCATAGAATTTCTTCGCCAGTCTCTGCGATCGCTGTAAAATCTTGCAAATGCTTGGCATATTCGCGCACTAAATAGGAACCAGGAGTCCATACTGGTAACTTCAGATCGATAACTTCTAATTGCCAATTAGCGATCTCCAGTTCGACATGTAATAGATGATTTTCTGGTTCTGGAATCGATATGCGGTAAGTTAATTTATTGCTAGAGATATTATCTAATTTACTGTCTAATTTTTGTGAATTAATCATTTTGACTTAACCTTGTTCAGAGATGACTATAGCCACTATATCAGCAGATCTCATGCAGACTATATCAGTAGCATTTCACGTTGGGATTGAGCAATTATACTAGACAATAAAAAGTAAGTTCTCAAGGTTTGAGCGAATCTGGAGCAATGACCATCTCTCGCAGCTTAGGATTCTGCGATTTCATAAAGAACCAGTTTTTTGTGGCGCGGCTCCGCCGCGCCACAAAAAAAGTTGCGACTCGCAGGGGCGCAACTTTATGGGTTTGGATTTGTAATTAATTATGTACATCTACTTGAGTCAAAAACTTGGTTCCATCAGGATTAAAAATATTTAAGTTTTTATTGGGAAGTTTAAAGTAAATTCCTAGGCGGGGACTTCGCCAATTTTGGACATCATCAATAGGTTATAGTCGATTCTACTCTTGATTTCTAATCCATATTGCCAAGTCATTAGAAAGATGGTCGTAGTTACTGGTCAGCTATAGCAATTTTCAAATGAGTGCGTACTCATTTGAAAACAAAAAATCAATCTCAGTAAGGGTTTTGAG
>CAIJEA010000576.1 GCA_903819605.1 uncultured cyanobacterium
GCGAAGCGCCGCAACTCTCTTCTGGCTTTTATGTCTTAACATAATTGGCTACTGCTATACTTTTATCGTACTTCGAGGGATATAGTTATCGAAGAGTCACTCTCACGTTAAACTACAAATATTTTGATTGCAAGATAAAATTCGCAAGATAAAATCTATGGCTTTACAAATCCTTGTTGAAAACATCAACCCTAGTACCTTATCCCTAGAGTTGGATGGACAGCTTGATTCATTAACTGCAAATGATTTGGATCAATCTATTCAAATCAACTTGACTCAGAATATCCAGACCCTAGTTTTCGATCTCCAAAAACTTAGTTTTGTTTCCAGTGCAGGGCTAAGAATATTTGCTAAATCTCGAAAGACATTAAAATCGAGAGAAGGTAAAGTGTATTTCACAAACCTCACGCCTCAAGTGAAAAGAGTATTTGATATTGTAAAAGCTGTACCAATTTCTGAAGTATTTGCAAGTACTGAGGAGTTGGATGCCTACTTGACCGTAATGCAATCTGAAGTAACGGAGGAAGATTAAAGCGATCGCTATAATAGTAGGCAAGATCGTAGTTAAAACATTACAATCTAACGTACTAAATATTTTGCCACAAAGCCTTTCAACAGCACCAGTTATGACTGCAACCGCCACCAAGACAACAGCCAAGACACAATACGAAGCCGTCATTGGGTTAGAAACACATAGTCAGTTGACCACCAACTCAAAAATCTTTTGTAGCTGCTCAACCCAGTTTGGCGCACCACCAAATACCAATGTTTGCCCTGTCTGTCTTGGTATGCCAGGAGTACTGCCTGTTCTCAACGAAAAAGTATTGGAATATGCAGTCAAGACTGGACTAGCGCTGAATTGCCAAATTGCCCCCCACAGCAAATTCGATCGCAAACAATATTTTTATCCCGACCTTCCCAAAAACTACCAAGTTTCGCAATACGATCTACCGATCGCTGAGCATGGATGGCTAGAGATTCAATTAGAGGACGGTAGCACTAAGCGGATTGGCATTACGCGATTGCATATGGAAGAAGACGCAGGAAAGCTTGTCCATGGAGGAAGCGATCGCCTTTCAGGTTCCAGTCATTCTCTAGTAGATTTTAATCGTACAGGTGTTCCACTCTGCGAAATTGTCTCTGAGCCAGATATGAGAACAGGTGCTGAAGCCGCCGCTTATGCCCAAGAGCTACGTCGAATTTTACGCTATCTTGGAGTTTGTGATGGCAATATGCAAGAAGGGTCGCTGCGATGCGATGTAAATATCTCTGTCCGTCCTGTCGGTCGTGAGCAGTTTGGCACAAAGGTGGAAATCAAGAACATGAATTCCTTCAATGCCATTCAAAGGGCGATCGATTTTGAAATCCATCGCCAAGTAGAAGCACTGGAATCGGGTGAAACGATCAAACAAGAAACTCGTCTGTGGGAAGAAAATTCTCAACGCACGATCAGTATGCGTTCTAAAGAAGGCGCAAGCGACTATCGCTATTTCCCTGAACCTGACTTAATGGCGATCGAAGTTCCGCTAAGCACATTAGAGAAATACCTTTCAGAATTGCCCACACTTCCTGCGGCTCAACGCCATCGCTATCACCATGAGTTTGGTCTGACTCCCTACGATGCGGCACTAATTGCCGACGATCGCAGCATTGCCGAATTTTTTGATGCCACTATTCTCACGGGTGCAGATCCCAAGCAAGTCTTCAACTGGGTAATGGGTGACGTTACTGCGTATCTGAATGAGAATAAACTTAAGATTTCAGATATTGCTTTAACTCCTGCCACGCTAGGAGAAATGATTGCCTTAATTACTGATGGTACAATCAGCAGCAAAATCGCTAAGGACATCTTGCCTGAACTAATCTTAAAGAGCGGTTCAGTTAAGGATTTAGTCGCATCTAAAGGGTTAACTGTCCTCGCAGGTGCAGAACTAGAGAAGATTATTGATGAAGTAATTGCAGCGAATCCTAAAGAAGTAGAACAGTATAAGGGTGGTAAGACTAAACTACTGGGCTTCTTTGTCGGCAAAGTGATGAAGCAAACCCAAGGACGAGCCGAACCCCAATCAACGAATAAATTGATTGCCGATAAACTGGCTTAATAGTCCATAAAAAAGGAGAAGATGCTTTGCGTCTTCTCCTTTTTTTATGGATTAAAGAAACTCAAAATGGAATCTCGATATAGTGTCTCATTAGTCTCCGCATTGGTGTTATGCCCACCATTAGGGATGAAAACTAGTTTCTTTTTAGAGATTGTTGCGTCATACAAACGCTGACTCATGACTGAAGGAATTACTTCATCCGCAGTTCCATGAATATAAAGTACAGGCATAGTCAGAGATCGCACTTTACTAAGTGAATCAAATCTTTGATGAATCAGCAAATCAATTGGGAAAACTCTAAACTTAGGATCGAGCGATGCCATGTCGGTTATTGACGTAAACGATGCATCGACAATGATTCCAGAAGCATCAGGGTGTTTAGTAGCAAGGTCAATCGTAATTGCTCCACCCAAAGAATGCCCATAAATTATTACCTGACTTGGCTTGAATCCCTTTTGCATGAGGTAGTCCCAAGCCGTTTGAGCATCGGTATAAACACTTGATTCAGAAGGGAATCCTCCTTCGCTATTTCCATAGCCACGATAATCGATTACTAAAACCGAGAATCCCATCCGCATCAAACGATTAGCATGGGACGCATTGGCACTAATATTTTTACCATTGCCATGCAAATATAGAATTACCTTGCGATCGCCTATCGCCTTCTCTTCCTGTTTCGCATTGGGCAACCACCAACCAGAAATTTTTTCGCTTGTCCCATCAGCATTCTTGACAGGAATGAGAACATCCTCGTACTTCGCATTAAACTTGGCAGGCGTTGTCGTGATTTCTCTTTTGGGAGCAAAAACTAACCTTGTTTGTCCAAACCACAAGCCCGCACATATTGCACCATAAAGACTAGCGATCGCAATTCCTGTGATTGCAACAGGTCGTACCCAATGCTTAGGCGATCGCTTGGGGATCTGCTCGTGTTGCACTTTGTTTAAAGATGATTCAGACATGGAAGTTTGAGGTTCTATATTGTCAGATAGGACTAGAAAATATTAAGACGGTTCCTAACCTCTAGATTTTAATCTATGAAAAGATATTGCATATTTGCACCAGTGCTGTAATATAGTAAAGCACCGAAAGCGTAATAGCGGTCATGGTGGAATGGTAGACACGCCATCTTGAGGTGGTGGTGGCGAAAGCTGTGAGAGTTCGAGTCTCTCTGACCGCATAAATGATAATAAAAAAAGAGCGCTCAGCGCTCTTTTTTTATTTCGATAACAGATCGTAAACAAGATTCACAAGCTTGAATCATGGCTAACTATTTTGTAGTAGCCTTGAGTTCTATTCCATAGAGTATCATCCCTAAATTTCATGTCCCGCCAAGTCAACTGTCAAGAAGAATGCACCAATGGCTGCATCCTAGGCGATCGATGCCCCAATCTAGAACATCTTGCCAAAGCCCGTAAATTTTTAGCCGAAACCTCCATTGATAAGTTAATCGAAATTTCAAATTCTCGCTTCTTACCACCAGAATCCACTAGCAATAAATAAAATCATCGCTTTGCAAGGATTTTATTTGAGTTTTTCCTTCGCTTGCTTCCATAGGTTATCTAGCTCCTCAGGCGTAAAACTATTGATCGGGCGATCGCTTAAGGTCTCTATCGTTTCTAAACGCTGAATAAATTTGCGATTAGTGGACTGCAAGGCAGCCGAAGGATCGAGATCGTACCAACGTGCCACGTTAATCAGCGTAAATAGCAAATCGCCTAACTCCGCCTGTTGATTCTCCTTAGACTCATGTTCTAAAGCATGGTGCAACTCATCTAGCTCCTCATGAAATTTTGCCCAAACCCCATCAGAATTTTCCCACTCAAAACCCTGCGCGGCTGCTTTCTGAGAAATTTTCATGCCCGCCATTAGTGGTGGGAGCGATCTCGCATAGCGTTTGAGTTTATAGCTTAATTTTTGAGTTGCCGCCAGATCCTCACCCTTTTCCTCGGCTTTAATCCTTTCCCAATTTTGATGAATCTCATCCATATTTTCGGTCTTCACATTACTGAAAACATGGGGATGACGGCGAATTAATTTCTGGGCAATCCCTTCAGCAACTTCGGCGATCGTAAATTTGTTGGTTTCACTAGCTATTTGCGAATGCAAAACCACTTGCATTAATAGATCGCCCAACTCTTCAGCGATCGCCTTAGTATCACCACCCTGAATCGCATCCACTACCTCGTAGGCTTCCTCGATCGCATAGGGAATCAAACTTTCGTGGGTTTGCTCCAAATCCCACGGACAACCACCATCAGGCGATCGCAACTTCGCTACTACATCGATCAAATGTTGAAGTGCCATCAAATTAGCCGAAGAATCTAAACTCATAAGATTTGTTTAATATTAAGAAAAGTAACAAAATGCTATAATAGTTAGTATAAAAATAATCACTTTATAAAACTATCCATAGCGCTGATATTGCTGCTTAAGCTTTACCCCAATGAGTAATACCGCCAACCCAGATCCTGAAATGCTCAAAAACCTTCTAGAACCATTGCTAGAAGACTTCACCTATTGGTTTGAGCGCTCTCAGAAATTGCTTTCCAGTAACCGCATAGAATTCTTAACAGAATTAGATCAACAAAGTTTACTAGAACGAGTAGAAAATGCTCTTAAGGAAGTAAATGTCGCGATCGCGCTATTTCGCGTTACCGATCATCAAGTTGGGGTAGATATGGCAACGATGAGACCTTGGCACACCCTACTTTTAGAATGTCAAGCTGTGGGCATGCGTTACTATCGTAATCAAGCGATTTAAACTTTTTAATTTTGATTTTTGAGATCCAGCCTCAAATCCTTTACACAACTTTTTACGATGAAAGTTAAAAAAATTATGTTTTGCAAAAAAACACTATCTTAATTTTTTAGATATTTTTACTTTCAAATTAGACTCCTTAGTTCACTTAGTTTACATAATTTTTTTAGGAAAGCAGACATGATACAAATTATTTACATACTCGCTTTTACTATCCTCTCAATTTTTGCGATCAGCAATCTCATCCGTAGCATGATATCGCTTTCCCAAAACGAATCCCGTAGCTACCAAGACAATCGCAACCGTCGGGTAGCCCCTCAATATGCCCATCCTGAGTTATGGGACAAAGATGGCAAGTATATTGATGAACCATTGATGGTAATCAAGTCAATTAACGTAGATGATGCTCGCTCAAAACTTGATGCTCTCTACAATTCATCGCCTAGTGGTGAAAAATAATAATGAATTTAATCTAAGCAAGTCGAGCTTTGCACGTCTTGCTTAGATTTTGTCGTGTGTATTTATTGAGGTATGGATGACTCATCGGCTGTTGGTTTGCACTACCTGTGCTAGCAATTGGGAAAATGGCAAAAAGGTAGGAGTTAGTGGTGGCGAAACACTATTAAAGGAACTTTCTCAATCACATCAAGACTGGGCAAAGCGATCACAGTTTGAAATACGCGCAGTTTCATGCATGAGCGCCTGTAGTCATGCCTGTGTTGTCACCTTTGCGTCAGAAGGTAAATATTCATATTTATTTGGCAATCTGCCTAGCGATACTGAAAATATGCCGATAACCATATCAGCAATATTGTCCTGTGCAGAAAAATATAGCGATCGCCACGATGGCATGTTGGCTTGGAAAGATCGACCTGAGCCATTAAAAAGTGGTGTAATCGCACGTCTACCGCCCCTCTAGCTATAGGGGCGGTGCTACTATATCTTTTCTAAAATGACTGGCGATCGCTATAAGCATCTCAATAATTAGCAATAGTTCTCCTAAAAAAGCTTTAAAATCAAGGAGCGAAAAGAAATTCTGATATTGTGGACAAATCTTTCTCCATAAAGAGACAAAATTCAAATTTGTAACACCCCATGCAAGGCACGCTCAGAGAAATTGACGTATATACAATTATTAACCTCATCGAGTTTGGGCAAAGAACTGGCGAATTGTTGATAGAGTCCAGCACGGGAAAATTCTGGTTTTTGTTTTTTAATAATGGGGAATTGATCTATGCCACTGATACCGACAGTAACCTGACTCGATTGCGTGATTATCTACGGGGGTTAGGTTTAGACCATGAGCTAGATCAATTACCAACCTCAAAGCTAGGAATTAATGTATTGGAATACGGACAGATTTGGGCTTTGTTAGAATCCAAAGTCTTAAATCCTGCTCAAGCTAAGTCAATTCTCGAAAGCACCATGCGGGAGGTGCTGTTTGATATTCTCGGTCTCTATCAAGGCACATTTGTTTTTGAAATTAGCCCCGCACTTACTCCAAAGCTTACTAATATCAAATTTTCTCAAATTAGTGCGGGTTTTTCTCGACAATTGCAGACATGGCAACAATTTTATCCAGTCTTACAGTCGATTAACCAATGCCCCATACTACAAACTACCGAGGCTTTACCCCATTTAAGTGCTTGGATCGATGGTAAAACTACTATTCGTCAGTTGTCGCGCTATTCAGGTTTGGATATATGCCAAATTGGTCAGTCTATCTATGAAGCGATCGCTTTAGGAGCAGTAGCAATTACGCCTCTAGCCATGAGTGTGCCGCAACTGAATAAAGTTCAATCACCAAGAATTTTGTGTATTGATGACAGTGTGACGATCTGCCGTGCGGTGGAATATATTTTGCATAATCACGGCTATCAAGTCATGGCAGTTTCTAGCCCTACCAAGGCTTTAAGTGTAATCTTTCAACATAAGCCCGATCTGGTTTTGTGTGATATCGCTATGCCTGAGCTAGATGGGTATGAGTTATGTGGAATGCTTCGTAAATCGAGTGCTTTTGCTAAGGTTCCAATTATTATGCTGACTGGAAAGGATGGTTTTATCGATCGCGTTAAGGCAAGGATGGTCGGCGCGACTGAGTATCTAACTAAACCGTTTGGGGAAAAAGAGTTACTGACGACTGTAGAGAAGTATAGCAAGCGATAGAGAGTTGCTCAAAAGAAAGAAGCTGAGAGTCACATTTTTAAAATATAAAACCTCAGGCGTAATTTCTAGAGTCTCTAATTGACTTAGTTACACAAAACTAAGAGACAAATTAAACCTTTCACATTCATACTTAATAATACTAAACATTCAGCCCTCAATCTTTACGATCATGTCACCCGATTATATAAAAGCCCAATTAATCTTGCTTATTTCCATTGTTGCGGCGATCGCCTTTGTTGGCTGCATATACGAGCTTTCCTATGGTGCACCAGATTTCGGTTTTGCCATTACTTGGGCAATTTTACTAATTAGCTTACCTTTGGGTGTTTATACCTTTGTTAAGGCAGTGAGCCTTGCTCGAAAATCTATGGAATAGACAAAGGGTGTGCTAAGCGCACCCTTTGTCAGTAATAAAATTTACCCAAATTTATCGCAAAGCAAGGTAAGAGATACCTATGCCCAAACAAATAAAGACGGCGCGAAGCGCCGTCTTTATTTGTTTGGGTTTTATATCCTAAGCAAAATTTACATTGCTAGTAAGTAGCTTAGGATAATGCGTTTTTTAAATGGGACGAGCTGTTTTAGTGTGTTGATCTAATTTTTGCTCACTGTATCAAGTCAGCGATCGCTCCCAATAAGAAAGGCACAGACGCTGACTCCCAAAAGCCTTCAGAACGTCGCCCACTCAATAGCTGTAAATGTAAAGTAAACGCATGGGGGTAGCCATTAGATTCAAGGCTAATATCTTCAGTTTCTAGCGTACAAGAAATCTTTTCACCATCAGATAGCTCTGCCGCCATTAACTGCATTGTCTCGGCAAGTTGCACCGCCAACTTACAAAAATCTTTTAACTCACTTTCAGTAAGCTCGATCGCCCAACTATCAGCCCCCACCAAACCTTTATACAAATCTGCATCTGAACGTAGACCGATTCGCCAACCATCACCACTTAACAATTGCTTAGATGCATTTTGAGATGTGAAATTTAGCATGGTACTTAATAAAATTGGCGGCAGAATGCACCGCCAATTCTAAAGCTTTCAGTCGCTCAAAATTTCGGGTTGAGACATTTCGTCAGACATTTCCATAATGGCGCGTAAAATCGGCTTCATCATGCGATCGTCATAGTCATCATCTTCATAACGTCTGAGCTTAGCGCGGTTTGCAACTTGCACAGTAATGCGATAACGATTAGAAGAAGCGTTTATCAGTTCTTCAACACGACGAGTAATTTGTGATGAATCAATTGCGTAGCGTTTTGCCATAAATCCCAAAGAAAATGAGCTCTTTAAGTTTAACGCGATCTAGTTCATCTTGATCGGCGAAATCGATCAGAAAATATTTCAACCAATTGAGTTTTGTGATGTAATATGATGGTCTCGCATAGCTATTTGGGCGGATTCTTCAAATCCATGACTGCAAAGAAAGTACTGGTAATTGATGACAGCATCATGATCCGCAAAATGGTTAAAAGCATTTTGTCGGGCAAATACGATGTATTAGAAGCAAGTGACGGCAAATCAGGATTAGATGCTGCTCGCAAGATTTTTCCTGACCTAATTTTGCTTGATTTCGTGATGCCCAAATATAATGGCTATCAAACATTACAAGCAATTCGTCGTGTGGAAGGCTTGCAAAATGTACCTGTAATCATGATTTCAGGGCTAAAGGAGCAAGTAACTGAGCATGTACCTGAGCCATTCACTGAATTTGATTTTCTCGAAAAGCCGTTTGAAGCCGATGTCCTAGTTGCGCGCATTCAAAACTTTTTAACCCCTGACCCTGTTCAACCAGTTTCTGCGGCGACTTCCAGATCTACACCTGCTGAGATCAGACAAGTGTCGCCGAGCGCGGATGAGCCGAGTATGCAGATGGTTCTCAATCGACTAACATCGACTGAGACCTTGTTAGTACAGGGGATCGAGAACTTGATTCAGCGCGAAGTTGTGGCAAGGTTTAACGAATTGAATGTTCGCATTGAGCATCAAGATAATATGATCAAAGCTATTGGTCAACGCATGGATAAGATTTCAGAGCAGATTGACCACCAAAACAAAGGTTTGATGGTTATTTTACGCGAATTAAAATCTTTGCAAGGCAAATAAATTTCTAAAATAAAAGGCGGCGC
>CAIJEA010000577.1 GCA_903819605.1 uncultured cyanobacterium
AATTGAGGCGATCGCTAAAGCTAATAAGCTTAACAGCGCTCCATACATCGGTGTGATTTCTCTTTGCGTTATTACTAGAGATGCAAAAATAGCCGAAGCAAGACCACTACCACCAAAAAATAATCCTGTGCCAAATCCTGCTTGACTGCGGTCAACCATCGATAGCGCAAGGGGAATCGTATTAGTAAAAACTAAGCCTAAAGCGATAGAAGAGAGAATACTCATCACTATTAAATAAATGCCATTGTCACTCAGTACTGATAGAGAGAGGCATCCTGCGATCACCGCCAATCCAATTCCCATACCAAAAGGAGCCTTTAATCTTTTAGCCCATGTTTGTAAAGTCAATGTTGTTATTGACGCAACCAATAGTATCCCTGATAGGAAATAATCAATGGAAATATAATTAATCGCTTTAAATAAGCTATGGGGAAGCACATTCAATAGTAAACTGATTTCTAAATTGGAACCAAATCCAACTAGAAAGGGTAAAGCGTAAAAGACCAAGGATTTCAGGGTGAATTTTTTAGGTGCAACATCAGCATGAGTTGCGGTAGTTATATGTCGGGGCATTGAAGACCAGAGGATGGTTGTCCCAATTAATAGAGCGATCGCTCCTAAAATGAAACTTCTTGATGCTCCAATCTGTTTGAGGACAAGGCTGACAATCGGGCTAACTGCGCCTATAGCGGCAAAAACGAGTGCTAAAATGGAACTAGCTTGGGGAAGGTGATCGGTTGGGGCAAATCCTATTAATAGAGCCATCGCTGGACCGCGAAAAATAATCATGGAGATCGTCCAAACCGTCATCAACAGAGGGATAATCCAGCGTATTCCTTCGGATAGTTCTGTTTCGATTAGCCATGAAGCGATCGTAAAAATTAGTCCTGCTAAAACTACTCCTACGACAATTTGTGGCAAACGACTTCCAAACTTACCGAAAAAGCGATCAGAATACCAACCTAAAATTGGCTCGACGATCGCGCCGAGCAGTCCCTGCCAAATGCCTAGCCATATAGCTAAATCGGCAAATCCCAACCGCACCAATATTTTGGGTTGATAAAATCCATAAGTAATCCAACTAAAGGTAATTGCCGCTAATAGAGCTGCTAGCCCCCAGACTTGTCGCCAAAGAATTTTAGTTGAAGGATTGGGAAAGGAATTAATTTGAGCGTTATTCACGATAGTCAAACCCGATCTTCAGGAAAAAAAGGGGCTTAAAGCCCCCTTGCCAATAAGTTTTGGATGTGAGATTTAGGATATCTTGATGGCTGTAGCGATCGCATCGCAAAGTCTTACAGAAATCGGCTAAAAATCATTTATACCTTAATAATCCAAGCATCGCGGGTGGCTTTACTAACAAAAGCAGCAGGAACCACATTGAGGCTAACACCTAAAGACTGGAAAGCTGCGCGAATTACAGTGGCATGGGAAGCTTCAGTGGAACCAATACTTGCACCTGCGGTAATAAGATCGGGATTTTTGAGTTTGGCGACTTCGCGACCATAGGCGATCGCCGCATCTACTTCTAAGGAAAGCGCCAACTTGGCAATATTCACGTCCGAGTCCAGATTTCCCTCGCCTCTTTCGATGTAAGGAGTGACGGTTTTAAGATAATCAGTCTTTGCCTCCACAGGCATACCACCTAGCTTTTGTACAACTGAAGCGAGTAGATCTCGGTGAGCTTTGTGATCGGTTTGATTTGCCAAGGCGATCGCCAAAACTGCCTTACCTACATTACTATCGGTGAGCTTCCCTGCGGCAAATCCATAGGCCCAAATTGCTTGATGCTCGTAAAACAAAGCCTTGTTGAGAACATTGATGTCATTTGCCACATCGCCCTTGGGTTGAGCCATAACCGCAGGTACAATTGCGCCACTAGCAACACCTACGGCTCCAAAAAAGCCAGCTTTAATCAATTGACGGCGCGAAGCGGAACGAGAAGATCTTTCTGTTCTAGACATGTTTTTTACCAGTTAATATATAGTTGAAAATTAGTAATGATTTATCAGCAATCGCAACTAAATAGCTCCTAAGTTAGTATCTATTGATTAATTTCCATTGGTGTTTGCAGACTGTTAGAAATTATTAGAAACTATTAGAGATTGTTGCTTTCGCTAACTTGAATAGGAATACGGAGAGGATCTAATCTTGGATTCATGCGATCGCAAATTTCTCAAAATTGACAGTTATAGTAAGCTTGATGAGATTTCCCTCATTAGCAGAATTGCCGAACAGGATCAAACAGCCCTGTCATTACTCTACGATCGCTATGCTCGAGTCATTTATACGATCGCCTATAAAATTCTTAATTCTTCAGAGGAATCTGAAGAGATCGTTTTGGACGTATTTACTCAAGTATGGAAAATTGCCAAAAACTATAATTTCCAGAAAGGAAGAGTAGATACATGGCTGTTTATGCTCACCCGCAGTCGAGCCTTAGACCGCCTACGCACCTATGCAAGGCTTGGTAAAGCTATTACTGCTTCTGAAGATGCATTAATGATGCATTCCTATACAGACAGTCCTGAAGAAGATGTACTACTACAAGAGCGAAAATCCTATATCAATGTTTGTCTAGAGCAGCTTCCTAACGAGCAGCGTCTGGTTTTAGAACTAGCTTATTTTAGTGGACTTAGCCATAGTGAAATTTCTACAAAAACTGGTATTTCCCTTGGTACTGTAAAAACTCGTATTCGGCTAGGTCTAAAAAAGTTGCGTGAAGCGATCGGCGAAGAGTGGTTTAGTGTTTAGGGAATGCTGATAACGATTAATTTGAGAAGTTTAAATTTAGAAAGCCAAATGCAAGAAAAACAGGAGCTAAACTGCATGAATCAAGAAGAACTTAATGAACTATTAGCATTGACTGCCGTTGGGGCAATCACTCCTCAAGAAATCCAGACCGTTGAAGAACTTGCTGCCACTTCTCCAGAGATAGATCGTGAACTGCGATCGCTTCGCGATACTGCCGCTACAATTGCCTATGCAGAAATGCCATTAGAAATTCCTGCGAGTCTCAAAAAAAGGCTATTTAATCATATTCCACAAGAACCAGAGGTGTTAGATTTTGTCGCCTTGCGATCGGGAGAACTCATCTGGAAACCTCATCCTATCAAAGGGCTTGCTGTTGCAATTTTAAATATTGATCCAATCACAAGACAAGTATCCTCATTAGTCCGTGCTGAAGTAACTGTCGAATACCCATTGCATCACCATGTTTCGGGGGAAGAAATTTTCATGCTCGAAGGGGAGTTAATTGATCGAGGTGTTACTTACAAAGCTGGAGACTATCTCTACTCTAAGGCTGGATCCGTTCATTCCCCAACGGCGATCGCAGGCTGTATGTTTTTTGTTCGCACATCTTTAGATGATGCATTTATTTAAAATTAGATAAGTAAGTTGTTGGAATTAAATGTAGGATGGGTTAGCGATAGCATGACCCATAATTTATAACTAATTGATGCGTTATGTTGCACTAACGCATCCTACATTTAACTAAGCCTTCCTACTTAAAATACTCCCCTCCCACCCAAAAAATAGGCATTATAAACTGAATAATTAGGCGTGCGCGGCCGAAGCCGCGGGCACTGGTCAGCGAAGTCATGATCGGCGTATTTGCGTCTTTTTTGTTGGTATGAAATGGACGTTTCAGGAACCATCCCCCATTACCTGACCAGTGCCTCCTATCATCATTTAGATGTTTTACAAAATAGTAACCTTGACACCTCAAACCCATGCCAAGACTAAATTGTAAGATCTTCAAGAAATAAAAATATTGCGATTACGCCAAGATCTCAGTAATTTTCATGATAAAAATCAGTTTTACAAATTGTTATTCTACAAATCATTATTAGGAGTTACGAGATTGTTTGATCTGATCGTCAATGCGACGTAAGACTCCATTTATAAATCGATATCCATCCTCACTGCTGTAGCGTTTAGCTAGTTCTACCGCCTCATCGATCGCTACTTTACTTGCTACATTCATAAACAAAATTTCCGCAGTGGCAATTCTCAAAATATCTTTGTCTACTTGAGCGAGGCGATCGATTTGCCAGTTAACTAATGCATTGCTGATTGTTTCATCAATCTGCGATCGCTTACTATTTACAGTTTTGAGAATATCTATTGCATAATTACGCACTTCCGCGCGTTGGGCAAGTACGAGTGTGACTGGAAAATCTAAGGCTGCACCAATGTGGTTAATTGCGTTTTTAGTAAGCTCGATCGCCTCGCGCACCATGCCTTCTACAGCTTGGATATCTTGCCGAATGTCACCTGTGCGAGTTTCGCTAGAAGATACACGCTCTTGACCGCGTTGCAGCTCAGCGCTAGCGGTTTGCAATAATTCTTTGGTTTCATCGTGCAAAGAGCGCACAACTGCCGTCACAATGTCATCAAGGGTTTTTGATTCTAGCTTTTGGGGTTGGCTAGGTAATTGGTTAATACTAAAGAGTGCGAGTTCGCGGGCGATGTGACGGGGTTGCATATGAAGAGATAAAATTAAGCCAATTGCACATCGTATCATTCTCTTTGCACAATCTTTAAAATAGTGGGGCGCGATGTCAAGCACCATAGCCCACTACTAACTAAACAATTAGCTAAGTTTTAGAAAAAATGACTCAGACCTTTACAGCTACGCTTCACCACCAAGGACAAACTTTTACTGTGTCCGTACCCGAAAATCAATCGATCCTTGATGCTGCGATCGAGCAAGGACTAGATTTACCATGCTCTTGCTATGCAGGAGTATGTACAACTTGTGCGGCGCAACTTGTAAAAGGTGAAGTCGATCAGAGCCAAGGCATGGGTATTGGCGGTATGGGTGACGAACTTGATAACAAGGGCTACATTCTCCTATGTGTATCGCAGCCTAAGTCCGATGTCGAAATTTTCACTGACAAAGAGCAAGACGTTTACGCAATTAGGTTTGGACATAGCTCCTAAAATATTATGAAGAGGTTGCAAAGCAACCTCTTCATAATATTTTCATCTGCTTATCTATAGCGCTCCAAATAATGCAAGCAAAGAAATGACCAAGGCTATCGATCCCACAGCAACAGAAGAGTATGTATCTTTTAGTGAACTAAAGAAGTTACATAGTTTTACCGACGCGATGATTGAAAAATTTTTGGGGGAATGCGACATGACAAAGCGCAATCCCAAATCAAAAAGCACTAACCCCGTAAAACTTTATAGTGTCGCAAGGGTTAATCAAGTCTTAACGGATGAACAGTTTATTGAATGGAGAAACAAGAACAAACTTGCCTCCTCAAAACGAAAGAAACCT
>CAIJEA010000578.1 GCA_903819605.1 uncultured cyanobacterium
GTTGCTCATTGATCGATAAACCTGCTTCGGAAACTCTCCATACAGTCTCGGAGATTTCCTCCCAACAGGGCAATAATCGCTATAAGGTGATGATTGTCGATGACGATCCCATGATTCTCGAAGTTTTACAGAGTATGCTCAAAAGTCCAGAGATTGAGGTAATCGCTTTACAAAATCCCCACAATTTTTGGCAGGTTTTAGAAGCTACTTCCCCCGATCTATTAATTTTAGACTTGGTGATGCCTGACTATAGCGGGCTAGATTTGTGTAAAGCTGTGCGAACGGCTTCGCTGTGGCACAATTTACCGATTGTGTTTTTATCGGCGCATGGCGATCGCGAGACAATTCGGCAATTATTTATTGCTGGTGCTGATGATTATCTCAGTAAGCCGATCGTAGAAATAGACTTGTATACGCGCATCCTCAGCCGTTTAGAGCGTATCCGCCTATCGAGGCATAAGGCGATTGTGATGGCTTAACGGGAGTTTATACTCATTCATCGTCGAAATGCCGAAGTTTTGACGCAAATCCTACGACTTGCTACCCGTAACCAGCAGAAACTCTGCTTGGCAATTTTAGATATGGATATAGGATTGTATGTAGTGAAGGCATTAGACAGAAATCAGATTGTAGCGGTAGAAGATCGATCGCGATCGGCATAATCTCTTAAGATTGTCCCCATTTTTTGGTGATTATAATTATTCTTTGAGGGATTTGTAATATGAAGATATTCGAGCAGTTTTACGAATGTCATGTTACTGGTCAAGAGTCGGCGATCTGGCAGCTAAAATGCCATTTACGCATTATTTATGAGCAGTTCGGACGACAAATCGCGATCGTCTCTGTCCAAAACTGTGAAGTTGGTTTGTTTATTCCTGCGCAGCTCGAACAGCTTGCCACACATATAGTTCGAGTCTTTCAACTTAATCCCGATCGCCTAACTTGGATTGAATGCGATCCCCATTATACAAGTCGCCCAGTCACCACAGAATATAGTCAGGTTTCCTTTGATTGGCATCGAGGGATTGCTACTAATCCTAAATGGAAGGCGATCTCTAATGCATCAGTCGAATCTCTCAGTTACGAAGCATTTACTTGGAATCGCAATTACTTACATCCCGATCCTTATGGCTCGCTGATTTTTCAACTGTAAACAACTTTCATTAATTAGCGAACTGTGAGCCGATCTTGTAAGCGCTTGACTAGTTTCCTTGAGAGCTAATTGATGCGTTACGTTGCACTAACGCATCCTACATTCATTCATTTATTCACTTATTCATTATTTAGCGAGATACTCTAATGGCAAAAACCTTCGTTAAATTAACATTGATGATTTCCGTTGACGAAATTGATAATTTTCTCAGCGATTATCCCGATTGTTTGCAACCAGAATTTTCCTCAAATCCTGATTTCCAATCCAAAATGACTAATTCTGAACTGCGGCAGCGATCGCTAGAACATATTACTCGTCATATTCCTAATCGCTATGAGGTAATTGACTGTGAAAAGGAATGTCCTGAGAAGCCGAAAATGCCCTACAGCGTTTTAGAGCAAGGGCTAAAGATTAAAGCTCTAGTTCAAGATGGGATTTTTCAAATCCTGCCAGAGTATGCAGAATAATTTTTTGGAACATTAATAAATAAAACTTAGGAATTACGCAAAAGTAACGAAATGTAGGGGCAATTCATGAATTGCCCCTACTACGATGAAATACAGGTTTCAAGTCATTTTTGCGTAAGGGTTCTGCGATTTAATAAAGAACCAGATCTTTTTGTGGCGCGGCGGAGCCGTGCCACAAAAAATCGGTTCTTTATTTTACTGCAAGTCCCTAAGTCCTCTAAGCTGTTAAGAAAAGTTGAGGTTACGAGCGAATATAATGAGATTAAATTTGAGACGGTTAATCTCACTATCTGCGATCGCGAACCAATTCACCTTCCTAATTTGATTCAGAAGTACGAATTGCTGATGGTTCTCACAGAGCCAGATTTACGTATTGCTGAATTGCAATTTTATTCACTGATGTTACGTGGAACTCCCATCCACAAACGCCTTCTCCTGCGGGAGAAGGGGAGCAAAACCCCCATTATTTTCTCGTTCCCCTCTCCTGCGGGAGAGAGTCGAGGGGTGATGCCTTTACATACTTCCACGTAACACCAGTTACTTAGTTACATATAGAACCCATTTGATATCTTAAGATAAAGACAAAAAGGGTTGACAAATGGGATATACAAGTGATTTAAGCGACAAAGAATGGGAGATCATCGAACCTCTATTACCAAAGAGAAAGAAAACAAGACCACCAGAATGGACA
>CAIJEA010000579.1 GCA_903819605.1 uncultured cyanobacterium
TTCTAGTTTAAATGATCAAGAGATTTATCAAATTCGTTCTGTCTTTGAGGCAATTCAAGTAGGACGAATCAAAGTGATTGATTCAAATTTTCCTAGCAAACTTTAGAACTAGTTTTATTCAATTCTCCAGCAATATAAATTAACTTTTCTCGCGTTGCGATTAAAGTAAAACAAAATATAAACTAAGCTTAACCTCAAGTTAAATTACAAAAGTTGCCTGAAAAGTATGATGACCTTTAGTGTGAGAAAAAGGCATCATGTTTTATTTAAAGAGGTTTACGTTACAACCATTTGTAGTTGCTTCAGTTCTGCTATTACCACTCGGTACTGGAACTGTAAATGCGAATGAATTTATATCGATTTCTACATCCCAAAACAGTGCTAAAGTATCTAATACTTTACAAAAGATAGAAAAAGATACGCTAGCAGAGTCTGCGGTACAAGAACCTCAAACGATCTCCCAGAACGTAACCTCGGTATCTCAGCTTTCAGATGTTAAGCCAACAGATTGGGCTTTTACATCTTTGCAGTCTTTGGTTGAGAGATATGGTTGCATAGCTGGTTATCTCGATCGCACATTTCGTGGCAAGCAATCCTTGACTCGCTATGAATTTGCGGCTGGATTGAATGCTTGTCTAGACAAAATCAACGAAATTATATCTGCTGGCTTAGCAGATAAAGTCAGCAAAGACGATCTTGCTGCTCTTAAAAAACTTCAAGAAGAGTTTGCTGCGGAACTCGCCGCATTAAGAGGTCGTGTTGATGCTCTAGACGCTAAAGTTGCTACATTAGAAGCTCAGCAATTTTCTACTACAACCAAACTAAATGCAAATGTAGTTTTTGCATTTGCTGATACCTTTGGTGGCGTAGGAACGGGAACTAAGATCCAAAATCCTCAACCAACAAAGGATGCAACAAACACGATCTTGGGGTATCGAGTTCGTTTGAATTTTGATACAAGTTTTACTGGTAAAGATTTGCTCCGCACCCGCTTGCAGGCTGATAATTTCAGCCCCAACTTTGGGAACAGTTCTGCAACAAATACCAACATGTCTCGATTGTCATTCGATCAAAATAGTAATGGAAACTTTCAAATTGATAAGTTTTTCTATCGGTTTCCGATTGCAGATAGCTTGATTGGATTTGTCGGGGCTGCTAAGCTCGATCCAGATGATATTGCTGATACCCTAAATCCTTATTTTGAAAGTGGTGAAAGTGGAGCTTTGTCAAGGTTTGGTCGTTACGATCCACTCATTTTTCGCGGTCCATCGGGTGCGGGTCTGGGTTTAATTTATAAAATCAATCCACAATTTAAACTTTCCGCAAGTTACTTAGCCAATTCTACTGCTTCTTCCACCAGTGGGGTCAGCAATGCTACAGGTCAAGGAGGTTTGTTTAACGGAGGCTACATTGCCAACGCTCAACTGGTCTTCTCTCCTACCTCAGATTTTAAGTTTGCTATAGCTTACGCCCATAGCTTTGAGCCAGCAAATGTTAACGGCAGTTCTTTTGTCGATCTCGCTCAATCCACTGGTAGTTCCTTAGCCAGTCAACCATTTGGACTTGCTGATACATCATCCAATCGCTATGGCGCTCAATTCACTTGGCAAGCTTCTAAGGGATTTGTCCTTAGCGGTTGGCTCGGTTACGCTACGGCAAATCAAGAGTCTGGTGCAAGTAATAATGCAACTTTGTTTGATTGGGGCGTTACCTTTGCCTTCCCTGACTTATTTGTTGATGGCAACACTGGCGGGATCATTTTCGGGCAGCCTCCAAAGGTTTCTTCCAATTCTAACGGTAATATTGATCCAGACAATTCTTACCTCTTAGAACTTGAATATCGTTTCCGCATTTCCAAGAATATTTTGATTACACCTGGTATTTTTGCGGTATTCAATCCCAACTCAAATGCTAACAACCCAACTACTTGGGTAGCAACGATTAGAACGTTATTTTCTTTCTAGAAATAAGAATGGATCGCCTCAATGGCTATCCATTCGGCAGCTAGGGCAAATATCATTTATTGATTAAAAGTAGTGAAGCCTCAGTTCTTCACTGCTTTTCACTTTTTAGACTGTTTATCTAAACCTAAAAAAACCATGAGCATCCAACGCCTATTTCGTTCCTATGTATTTCGATTTATTTTGTTTGCGATCGCTAGTTGCAGCATTATTATCCTCTTAACAAACCAGCCTGTTTTCTCCAATAACGACGATCGTGTATATTCCGATAAAGACATTGATTTTTCGTTTGTGGTAGTTGGCTGTAACCGAGTTGATAAGGCAGACATAGACAAGGCAAGCCCTAGTACAGCTAACGTCGAACAGCTAAAGCGTACTTTCAAAGAAGTTTCCGAATTATCTCCTCCGCCTAAGTTCCTATTCTTTGCTGGCGATTTAGTCTTGGGTTATACATCAGATGTCAATACCCTTGAAACTCAATTGAAAGGCTGGCGCGATATTTACGAGAGTTCACCTTTAGCATCAAGTAAAACAACTTTAATCCCTGTTACTGGCAATCACGAAACACAGAACGAGAAAAAAATAGCCTATGAAGCTGCTGAAAAAACTTGGCTGAAGGTAATGGAACCATATCTTAAATATGCTGGTAATGGTCCCCATACTGGTGGCCAAGACAATTTGAAAACTGACCAAAGTAAGTTGACTTATTCTTTTGATTTCAAAGGAACGCATTTCGTGGTTTTAAATACCGATCCCGTTGGACGTGATTACAGCGTACCGAAGTCATGGATTGCCAAGGATCTTACAAAGGCAAAGTTACGCTTTGCTAAGCATATCTTTGCGATCGGACATAAGCCTGCCTATGCCTATCCTCCTAATCTTTATAAACCAGCATTAGAAAAAGAAGATGGATTAGGCAGATTGTATCCAGCGGATCGCGATGAATTTTGGGAAAGCCTCGTAAGGAACAAAGCGGAAGCAATGCTAACAGCCCATAATCACATCTATTATCGTGCCAAAGGTCCAAATGGTAATACTTGGCAGATTATTGCTGGTAATGGTGGAAGTGTTCTCGAAAAAGTGGTTGACCAATCAACCAACAATTTCTATGGGTTTACTGTAGTTAGCGTATTAAAAAATAATCATGTAATTGTAACAAGTTACGGAAGAGATGTTCCTAAAGAGGGCTATCTAGCGCCAAGCGAAAACTATCCTACGACTATTCGCGATCGCGGCGATATTACATGGAATAATTGAAAAAAAAGCCTTGCTTTGCGAGGCTTTTTTTTAGTTTGGAATAATTTTAAGATGGCTCTTCTGAGAGTTAAAAGAGCAAAATCCTCACTATTCGAGGATTTTGCTCTTTTGTTTTGTAGGTTTTAACCTGAGCTTACGTTATTTCAGCCCAAAAATATTAAAGACTATGAACAATCCAGCAGAAAAAGTCATCGCACCTAATAAGATACAAACAGGTAAGGTAAGAACCCATGCAATAATTAAGTTTCGTACAGTTTCTTTCTGGATTCCAGAACCATTTGCAGTCATAGCACCTGCAATCCCTGAAGACAATACATGGGTCGTACTTACAGGCAATCCAAGAGTATCAGCCGCTCCAATTGTAACCATAGCTACTAGTTCAGCCGAAGCTCCTTGAGCATATGTCAAATGATCTTTACCAATCTTCTCTCCAACGGTAACGACAATTCGCTTCCATCCAATCATAGTTCCCAATCCGAGCGCAAGAGCTACAGCAAATTTTACATAATCAGGAATGAATTCTGTAGATTTTACAAGCTGTTTTTTGTAGCTTACTAATAAATCTTTCTCAGCAGGATCGGTAAGCTTTCCTTTTTTATCTAGCTTATCTATTGCCTTGTTAACCAAATATATATCTGTTCTTAAAGACTTACGTTCATCCTTTGAGACATCTTTAAAACTTGCTTTACTTGACAATTTATCAGCGATCGCCTGATTTTTAATTGCTAAAGCTGTAAAAGTCTTTTCATCGGCATTCCCTGACTTTAAGAATCCAGACAATACTGAATCTACATCTTTGTCCTGTAAGGTGACTTTCTGGGATACTTTTTTATCAAGAATTACAACTGATGCCTTCGAGGACTCAGACAACTTGCTAAAGTCCGCTTGACTTAAGGTCAAATCTAAAGCATAGATCCCAGGTAAGATGCCGATGAGAATTAGCATTATCAAGCCCATGCCCTTTTGTCCATCATTTGAGCCGTGAGCGAAACTGACACCTGTACAGGTCAACATCAACAAACCACGAATCCATAATGGAGGTGGAGTTTTTCCTTCTGGAGAACGATACAAATCAGGATTTTTGATTAAGGCTTTTGCTCCAAGAAAAAGTAATGCTGTTGCGGCAAAACCTATAATTGGAGAAATTAGTAGAGATTCAAACACCTCAGTAGCTTTGCCCCAGTTCACACCTTCGCCAAATGCTGCTCCTGTAGCGACAGAGTTTGCCAAACCAACTCCGAGAATGGAACCAATTAATGTATGCGAACTTGAGGCTGGCAAACCTAAATACCAAGTACCAACGTTCCACATAATAGCTGAGATAAGCAATGCAAATACCATTGCAAAGCCTGCTCCAGATCCTGAATTTACAACCAACTCAACTGGCAACAGCGCTATAATTCCAAATGCTACCGCTCCACTTGAAGTTAGAACTCCTATGAGGTTCCACATGCCAGACCAAACTACGGCATAATTTGGTTTTAGCGTGTTTGTGTAGATCACAGTTGCTACAGCATTTGCTGTGTCATGAAATCCATTAACAAACTCAAAACCTAGAGCTAACAAGAGTGCTAACACGAGAAATATCCCACTAGCAAGGGGCAAATCGCTTAAAATATCCATCAACCTTATTATATTCGGTAATAAAATAATTACAAATAGTGCTAAATCAAACCATTGTATTAGAGTATAAGTCTGTAATAGTGTATAAAAGTTAAGGCTTGAATAACATCAGGTTAAGCCAAAACAAACAACCTAAAATTGCTAGAGAAGTAACTACTTCTCTTTTTCTTTTTCTTCTCTTGCGACGAATGTCTTCCAACTCATAACTAATGTTGCGTGGAAGGAAAACGGAGTAGAGTAAAGATAGACTGAGAAAGAGGTTGAAAGGTATAGGGGTATGGCAATGATTCGTGTCTGGGAAAGACACATCTCCTGAAAGCCTTTTCTGACAGTGGTTTCAGTCGCTAATTTTGATGGTTTCCAGCTAAAGCTCAGAACAGAATAGAGAATTACTAGGCATTATTTTTGAGTGGCAAATTCGTTGAAACCACTGTCAAATATAAGAAGTGGAAGGGATTAGGAAAGTTCTTTCCCGATATTGTGATCTATGTGGTTTCATTCTTTCTCATTCTGATTTTCCTAAGTTATGAGGATATGTCCTTGGTTTCAAGGCTGCTTCCCACTACAATCGATAGCTCTTAGCTTTGGGCACATTGCGGCAGGGATTCATCGGCTTGTAGCACTTTATCTTGTTCAAAAAGCTGCACAAAAGTATCTTATTAAGGTGAGTATTAAGAAGTATAGTAAATACACCTTTTTAGTATATTTAGTCTGTCATTTAGTATTCGACTTTCATACCATTTATGACACTGTCTCCTCAGGGGTTATAGTTGTTATGACAGATAATCTCGAATAGTGAACTTACTTAAATTACGATCAATATCCAAAATATTCCAGCATTATTGTGGACACATTGGGTTTGCTATTGATAGTAGTAGTTACTGCGGCGAATCTCAATGATCGCAAGGGGGCAACCATGCTTTTAGAAAAAATTAACCAAATTCGTGACCGTTCTCCCCCGTCTATCAAAGATTTGGATGGATCGTGGTTATAGTGGGAAAGCTTTCATTCTAGCGATTCTGCATACTTTTTACTGGTGTTTGCAGGTTGTGGTTCATCCTGTGGAGCAAAAAGGCTTTGTTGTCTAACAAAAGCGCTGGGTGGTTGAACGTACTTTTGCTTGGTTTTCTTGCTTTCGACGTTTGACTAGAGAGTACGAACTTTTACCTGAAACTTCTGAGGCTTTTTTCTATGTCGGCATGATTCAGATTCTCCTCAAACGTCTCGCTTAACTTCTCAAACACGCTTTAAAGAAGCATTTTGTGGAATTCAGTACCTTAAAATCAGAGTATGGGTTATACTCTGCTACTGGAAACTATAAGTAAATCCCAAAAAAGACCCAAAAATCTCCATTCTGTTCAGGCAAAATCTAGAAAATTGAAAAAATGGTCTCTGAAATGACTATGACGAGAGGGTTTCGGAGATGTGTCCTTCTCAGACACGAATCGTTGCCATACCCCTTTCAGTACCCATCCCTTATTAGCTGACCAATGCCCGCTAGTCCATCAAGGTAAAATCACTTGTGATAGCCAAATTGGTAAGGGGACAACCTTCATAGTACAAATTCCCCAATCCTTGGATTCTTGAATCTAAAATCCTATGCTCAACTTACTTGACTTTCAGTTGTGAAGCAATAAAAGGATATCTAGGAGATAAGAGAAAGCCAACCATACTTGCAAAGAGAACTGGAGTAAATATACTTAATCCAGCTAACTTGGCGAGTATCAAAGTCGTACTAATGGGAGTTCTCGTAACACTGGCATTGAGCGCAGCCATCACACAAATCATCGCAAGTGTTTCATTAGCATTAGGGTTGGCGATCGCAATTGCTTTACCTAAACAAGCTCCAATAAAAAAGAGAGGAATAATAATCCCACCTCGCCATCCTCCTATCAAAGTTATGCTAATTGCGATCATTTTGGCGAACGCTAAAGCCACAAGCACCGTAATCGAAATGTTGCTGTTAATGATTTCATCTAGTTGATGCTCACCAAAGAAGCGTATCAGTGGAAATAAGATCGCTAATCCACCTAACACAAATCCAGCTAAGGTAGTGCGCCAATAGATGGGAATTGATAAGGATTCTAGTAGCAGATCGCAACTGCGAAATATAGCGACAAATAACCAACCTGCGATCGCTCCTACAACTCCATAGAGCATAGCTTCCGCAAAAGTAAATAGATGATCAACGCTGTAGTGTGGGAAATGCCAAGTTGGACCCAGCCCAAGATTGGTGAACATTACAAAAATGGTATAACTGGCACAACTGGCTACGATCGCAGGCAAGATGGATTCTGCATACTCCGCAACATGCTGATGATGCAGAATCTCTAAGGCAAAGAAAGTTCCACCCAATGGCGCACCAAATAGAACTGTAAATCCTGAAGCCATACCTGCAATACTCAAAGTCCGCAGCGATTCTCCAGTTAACCGCAAACGATCGGCAAAGCAAGTACCAATGGAACCTGTTATTTGCACCATTGGCGCTTCTGGACCTGCACTTCCACCACTCGCAATACTGATCAGTGATGACAGGAGCATCGAGGGGTTTTCACGCATAGCTAGTCGCCCTTCGTTAAAATGGATGTTGTCAATAACTAGCCCAATCTCGCCTGGGTTCCCTAGCCAGTGAATCACCAGACCAATTAATAATCCCGCTAATGGCATGATAATTAATAGAACTAACCCACTAAAATACTCAAAGGCTTGCATCAAGTGGGATAATGCTATCCAATAGAATGCCCCAAATAAACCACAGGTAACTCCAATAATTACCCATAGCAGAACTGAACGACTTAGAGTTAGGGGATTTTGCATCACGGAATGCCTCTTCTAGCGGATTGTATAAATTTAGAAATTTACAAAAAGTAACTGCTTGATCTTGTTCTTTTGGATAAACCTATTTAGGATTTATAGCCAATGTTTAGGATAAGTACGCTCTTTGGCAAGATTATTAAAAATAACAGCGCATAATACTAAAATCATCGAACCCTCTAATGTTGGGGTAACTAGAAATTGCCAGTTAGGTTTTGTCATCATGACAACTAAGGCAACTGCGCCTGAAGGTGGATGCAAGGTATTAGTAAGCTGCATTGTGGCGATCGCGATAGAAACAGCTAGCCCCATTGTCCAAGGCGAAGATCCCAAAATATTTAAGATTATTAATGACACTAAAGCTGCTAGTAAATTACCACCAATGACATTACGAGGTTGAGCTAAAGGGCTTTCGGGTACACCGAAGATCAAAACACTAGTTGCCCCAAAGGGAGCCATAATTAATGGGCAATTTGTAATTACAGAAAGGTAAGCTGCAATGGTAATTGCTAAACAGCTACCTAACCAACTCCAAAAGACATGCTTGTGATGGGGTCTTTGAATCGGACAAGTTAATGGACACACTCTCCATCTAGTAAATAATTTGAACCAATAAGACTGCCATTTCAAATGTACTTTTTGGAAATTTATCATAAATGAAGATTTTTGGATGAATGTCAGCATTTAGTGACATTCTACTCCTAAAGTTAGAATTTTAGCTGAAAGGCTAAAATAGCCCAAATGACATAAATCCCAAAAAGGTTGAGGCGGGCGTAGCCCGCCCAGCAATTCTCATTATGAAAAAAGCTATGCCAAAAAGCGCCTAGAGATTATTGTGTTTGTATGAAGGGGTAAACGGGGAATTCGGAAAAAATCGTACGCTAAGCCTGTAACCTTCTTCCTGTAAAGCTTTGAAGTCTCAGTAATTATCTTTGCCGATGGTCGCTCCGTAATGGTCTGAATTCACCCTGTTCGACCTGCTTGTTCTGCCGCCAAACATAATCACCAGTTAAATTGATATGCCCCCAACCCAATGGAGAGAGGTGTTGGAGTAAA
>CAIJEA010000580.1 GCA_903819605.1 uncultured cyanobacterium
CCAGAATTTTTCCTACTGTACTTAAGCTTAGTACTAGCAGCAAAACTCCGATCACCGCAATACCAACAAAAACTGGCTTGAATTTCATAAAATCGTTAATCCGCTATCTTGCAAGTTTGGCAGTCACAGCATCTAATTTATAATCAGCAGTGCTACCACTCGATCTTTTTTAGTAAAACTTCGCGATCTACAGCGCTTTGCGCTCAAACCCAAACCAAGAGAAATTTTGAAAGCGTCGCGACGCTTTCAAAATTTCTCTTGTTGTTTGTTTGCTCGGTAATTGCTGTAGGTCACTGATATGGCAATGCAAGCTTTGCTTAATAACCCCCAAATAAAGAAATGCGAAGCGAAGCGCCGCATTTCTTTATTTGGGGGTTATTAACCGAATAATTTCTTGGATATTAACGGGTTTACTAATGTAACCATCCATACCCGCATCAAAACAAGCTTGGCGATCTTCGGGCATCGCATCGGCAGTCATCGCAACAATCCTCATCTGACTTATAGCAGCGTCCGAGTTTTGGCGTATCAATCTTGTGGCAGTCAATCCATCCATTTCAGGCATTTGCACATCCATCAAGATCAGTTCGTAGGCTCTTTCTTGAACTGACTGTAATGCTTCTAAGCCATTGTTTGCGATATCAATCTTATATCCAAGCCTTTTAAGCAGTAGACTTGCAACCATTTGATTAACTACATTATCCTCGACTAGCAGAATGCGTAAAGGGAATTTTTCAGCCATTTTTTCATCGATCAGAGCTTGATCGATTTTGCTAACTAGAGAGTCTTGAGGCTGCCAGATCGCTGCACTGACTGATACCGCGATCGCAAAGTGAAATGTTGCTCCTTGAGAGTTTGGTGGATATAGTTCTACTTGCCAATCCGAGAGTGGAGTACCGCCTATTTGTCCACCACTCTCAACCCAAATTGTGCCTCCCATCAACTCAACGAGGCGTTTGCTGATGGCTAAGCCCAATCCCGTACCGCCAAACTGACGACTGATCGAACTGTCAGCTTGCGTGAATGGTTGAAATAGTTTGTCAAGGCGATCGCCTTTGATGCCAATACCTGTATCAGCGATCGCAAACGTTAGTTCGTAGGTGCTGACTGTCGGAGAGAACGTCTTAAATCTGCCAGAGACAGAAACTGTAACCTGACCTTGTTGGGTAAATTTGATCGCATTGCCAATGAGATTTAGCAAGACTTGACGTAGACGGAGGCGATCGCCATTTACCGTAACGGGAACATCAGTATCGATCGCATATTTAAGTTCGATCTGTTTAGCGATCGCTTGGCTCTGCAATAGTTGACAAACTGAACAGACAACTTCTTCTAGGACAAAGGAATTTTGTTCTATTTCCAACATATCTGACTCAATTTTAGAGAAGTCCAGAATGTCGTTAATAATAGTCAAGAGAGCATCACCACTCTCTCTAATCGTGTTAACAAAATCTGCTTGCTCCTCGTTTAGTTCGGTGGTTTCCAAAAGTTGCGCCATTCCTAACACGCCATTCATCGGAGTACGAATTTCGTGGCTCATATTGGCTAGAAATGCACTTTTGGCTTTAGTGGCAGCTTCGGCTTTTTCCTTAGCTTTAGCTAGCTCTATCTCTACTAGCTTACGATCTGTAATGTCTAAGCATGTCCCAAATAGTCGAACAACTTGTCCCCGATCGTTGCGACTGACTTCTCCCCGGCCTTCATGATAACGAATGGAACCATTGAGTTGAATTGCGCGGTAATCGATGTTATAGGGGATTCCATCTGCGATCGCCGCTTCTATTCGCTGTATTAGTAAGACGCGATCGTCGGCATGGATCATCTGAAGGTAGTCTGTCAAGATTGGCTCTGGTTGATTAGGATCGAGTCCAAACATAAGAAAAAGTTCTTTCGACCAAGTGATTTTTTGGCTTTGGATATCAAATTCCCAATTGCCAATATGAGCAACTCTCTGAGCTTCAAGTAATGCTGCCTCACTTTTCTTTAGGGCTTCTTCTGAGTTTTTGCGATCGCTAACGTCTAAAACGATGCCATAACGGGCAATTTCTCCATTCTCTCTTGCAGTCCAATTCACCTCAGCATTTTTTAGCTGTTCAGGAAGCGAGTTTACCTGTATCCATTTCAACTTTCCTGAAGGAGTAATAATTCGGTATTCGTATTCTAGGATTGACTGGCTCTCAATAGTTTGGGCGATAGTAGTATCAAAGAGATTGCGATCATCAGGATGGGTTTGCTCAGTAATGAGTTTTTGATTTTGCATTGCTTGCTCGACAGTCACCTCGTTGATTTCCTCAACTCTAGGACTAATATACTCAAAGTAACTCGAACCATCGGGACGCTGAACGGTAATATAAATGACTCCTGGCACAGAGGCGACAATTCTTTGGAATTTCAACTCGCTTTTGCGAAGTTCATTTTCGATAAGTTGGCGATCGGTTATGTCCGTGGAAATAATCGTGACAATCCAAGCATTTTGAATTGCATCCCAGTGAGAATTGTTTCTTTGGGAAATCCAACGCTGCGAACCATCTTTATTTCGTAATCTATAGATATAGGTTCCACTAGATTCAGCAAAAATATCTGCATAAACTTGAGCTTCTACTGCTTGCCAATCTTGTGGATTGATAAGGCTAGTCCAAAGCAATGGATCGGCTGTTAGTTCGGCTGCTGTATAGCCAGAAATTATTTCACAACCATCAGAAATATAATCAGTTCCCCAGCTACCATCAGCACGAACGAGCAGACGTGAAATTATTGCCGTAGCACTGTTTAAAATTTCATTGAGCTTGGTTTCTGAAATCTGTAAATCTAGCTCTAATTGTTTGCGATCGCTAACATCACTTGCTACCCCATGCCAAACAATATCTCCATTTTCGCGCTGTGATGGGCGTGAGTTAGCTCGTAGCCATTTAGTTTTGCCAGAAGGCGTGATAATTCGCCATTCATGGAAAAATGATTGCAAGTTTTCTAGACTTAATTTAACTGTATCCACATAGCCTTGGAGATCGTCTGGATGCATCTGGCTCAAAATAATCGCAGCATCTTGATAAATTTCGGCGATGGAAACTTCATGAACTTCTTCAGCCATTAGACTAATATACTCAAAATGGATTTTTCCATTTTTATCTTCAACCATCGTATAAATGATGCTGGGTGAAGCGGCTGCTAATTCTTGAAACTGATTTTCTTTTTGAGCTAATGCTAATTCTGCTTGTTTTAGCTCGGTTATATCTTGCTGAACAGCTACATATACAGCTCCGTAGTCTGGATGCTCAAACCCAGAGGTATGAACTCTACACCAAAAGAGAGAGCCATCTTTCTTGCGATTGTGGACTTCATATTTCGCTTCCCCGTAGCGATCGAGTTGAGTGGCAATATCTAGAACACTTACATTGGGCGTTACCTCTGTATCGACATAATTTATTACGCCCACGGGTTGACCGACAAGTTCTCCCTCTGTATAGCCAAACATTACATCAAATTTGGGATTAGTGTAGACGATTGTTAGATCTGCGGCTTTAACTAAACAGACACCACCTGCCATATTATTCATGATGATGCTTTGCAGTTCTAATGTCTTTTGAGCTTCTTTGCGAGCCGTAATATCTTGGATTTGAGCAATAAAATGTAGTGGATTTCCCTGTTCATCTTTTACCAGTGAGCTATTTAGAAAAATCCAAACATTATGTCCTTGTTTATGTAAATACCGTTTTTCCATTTGGTAGGTAGAAATCTCACCTGCTAATAGCTGACGGGCATAACTAAGATCTACTTCTAAATCGTCAGGATGGGTAATATCTTGGAAGGTTAAGGCGAGTAATTCTGCTGCTGAGTAACCTACAATCTGGCATAGAGCAGCATTGACTTTAAGCCAATGTCCATCCAGTGCAACGATCGCCATACCAATTGAGGCATCTTCAAAGGCATGACGAAACTGCTCTTCACTGTTTCTTAAAGCCGTTTCAACTTGCTTGCGATCGCTAATATCTGTAATTGTGCCAACTAGTTTAATTACCTTTCCCTGTTCATCGCGGAGCGCTTCACCTCGACTGACAATATGACAGATAGAGCCATCGGAACGGAAGATGCCATGCTCGACAGTATAGGGTGTACCATGCGCGATCGCCGCTTCTACTGCTTCTCGAAGTTTAGGGCGATCGGCTACAGGAAGAAGATCGAAAAAGTTTGCATAGAGTGGTAATGGCTCCTTGGGATCGTAACCCAAAATACGGAATTGCTGCTCTGACCAAATACTCAACCCAGTAGCCACATCAAACTCCCAACTACCGATACGCGCAATGCGTTGAGCTTCGCTTAGGGCTATCGTTTTTGTGGTAACCTGTCGCTTTAAATCTTGCTCATAGTTCAAAAAGAGTTTATCTGCCGCCTGAAGATCTATCGCCATCTGACGAAAAGAATCAGTTAAAATTTTTAATTCTGTAATCTCGTTATCTTCAAGCAAAGCTTCTTGCCAATTCCTCTTAGCTATGGCTTTACTTGCGAGACTTAAGCGTAAAATTGGAC
>CAIJEA010000581.1 GCA_903819605.1 uncultured cyanobacterium
CGGCTCCGCCGCGCCACAAAAATCTGGTTCTTTATTAAATCGCAAAACCTCTAGGATAATTCCCGATATTTCCAATTATGAAAAAAGTTCTTATTTTAGGCGGCACTGGTGATGCCGTTAAACTTGCTGACCAACTCGTCAATATTCCAGAAATAGAAGTAATTAGCTCCCTCGCAGGACGCACCAAAAAGCCATCCGCCCTTGTTGGACAGTTTCGCATCGGTGGATTTGGCGGTATAGAAGGATTAGCTAAATATTTACAAGAAAATGCTATTGATTTCTTAATCGATGCCACCCATCCCTGTGCGGGACAAATTACGATAAACGGCGCGATCGCTTCTCAGATTGCCCAAATCCCTCACCTCATGCTAGTTCGTCCACAGTGGGAAAAGCTATCTGGCGACAATTGGATCGAAGTAGAAACTGTAGAAGCTTCTGCCCAAGCAATTCCTGACGTAATTAAACGTATATTTATTACTTCAGGGAGACAGCAACTAGAGCCATTTTTGCAGCGATCGCAGACTTATCCAGATACTTGGTATTTAATGCGTTCCATCGATCCGCCTGATATCGAACTTCCCAATAGTCAAGTCTTACTAGATCGTGGTCCATTTAGCTTAGAGCAGGAGCGAGAACTACTGCGCGAATTTCAGATTGAGGCGATCGTGAGTAAAAATAGTGGTGGTGCTGCGACCTATGCCAAGGTTGCTGCTGCAAGGGAATTAGGAATTCCCATTGTGATGGTGCAACGTCCTGCGATGCCTGAAGGGGATAAGGTAACAAGTATTGAAGAGGCGATCGCTTGGTTAAATTCCCGATAAAAACCATTTTAGAAGTGTTGCTCCGCAACACTTCTAAAATGGTTTTATTACTTGCCATTGAGTAACGGGTCGCATTGGTTTCCAGCCTAGAAAAGAGCCGATCTCTTCGGCACGACTGATCGAGATTTGGGTGAGCGTACCGCCATATTTTTGTTGCCATTGAAATAATTTCTGCTCTCCCTCAAGGGTGACAACGTTAACCACTAAGCGCCCATGCGATCGCAAATTTTCCCAGCAAGTCTCAAATAGATCTGGGACAGTCGCGCCACCGCCGATAAAAATCGCGTCAGGCGTAGGTAAACCTTGCAAAACTTCAGGAGCTTTGCCTTCGATAATTTTGAGATTAGGAGTGCCAAGGGCGATCGCATTTTCAGCGATGAAGTGGGTGCGGGACTTTTCGATCGCGATCGCTTGGCAACGGGGATGACTTCGCATCCATTCAATGCCAATGGAACCGCAACCAGCCCCCACATCCCAAAGTAATTCACCAGCATTGGGCGCAAGCGTAGATAGGGTACTTGCTCTGACTTCCCGCTTAGTTAATTGTCCATCATGACAAAAAGCATCATCGGGAAGCCCGACCATTCGCGATAGATTTTTTGCTTCAGGATTGGGAATACATTCCACTGCGATCGCATTAAGATCGGCAAATTCGGGAAAGTTCTCAAATTGATTAGCAACCGCAGAAATAATCCGTTCTTTCGTTCCGTTGAGATGTTCTAAGACCGTGATTTTGCTATTACTAAAATGGCGATCGTCCAAAATCTTTGCCACAATTGACGGTGTTTCTTTTCCCGAACTCAGAATCAGCAGCTTAGCATTTGGATAGATATAAGACTGTAAAAGCGAAACTGGACGACCGCATAGGCTCAGGGTTTCCACTTCATTCAAAGACCATCCTAATCGCGCACAAATCAAACTAAAAGTGGAAGGTGAAGGAATAATTGCAACTTCTTCAATGGGAATTCTCTTTAATAAAGTTGTGCCAATGCCAAACCAAAGCGGATCGCCACTGGCTAAAACACATACCGATTTACCGCGCAAATTAATAATTTGCTGAATGGTTGATTCAATCGGTGAAGCCCAAACTATGCACGATCGCCGATCTTCTGGCAATTCTGGCAACATCGCTAAATGGCGATCGCCGCCTACTAATATTTCGGTATTATCGATAAGCGATCGGGCGGCGGCACTAAGACCCATTAAACCATCTTCACCAATCCCCAGCACATATAGCCATTTTCTTGATCTATCCATGTTGAGCCTTATCCTTTAATTTTAAGACTATAGAAAAAACACCGAATTTTTTTAAGCTTATAATCAAGATCATTAATGTAGTATGCTGAACAAAACGATATGGTTCTAATGGGGAGCAGCCATTAGAGGCAACAGGGAAAGCGTAGTGTAAATCTACCACTGTCCCGCAACTGTAATTGAGGATGCAAATACTTTGCCTCATCAGCCAGAATACCTGCCATTCGTGATTCCCACAAAATAAGTCTTATCTGCGAGGTTCAGTTTGAAGACGCAAAATCAGAAATGGGTCAGCTTAGTACTAATGGCTGGCTTGAGTTCCTATATTATTTTTAGTTCAGCACCTCCTGCTGAAGCTATGCATATTGCCGAAGGCTTTCTTCCGATCGAATGGGCTGCTTTTTGGTGGACAGTTTCGTTACCTTTCTTTATATTTGGCTTACGATCGCTAGTTCGTATTACCACTTTACAACCAGAGCTTAAATCCCTCCTTGCCCTATCAGGTGCATTCACCTTTGTTCTATCCGCACTGAAAATCCCTTCAGTTACAGGAAGTTGCTCTCATCCTACAGGAACAGGATTGGGCGCGATTTTGTTTGGTCCTTCAGTGATGAGTGTACTAGGCGGATTGGTGCTGTTGTTTCAGGCAGTTTTGTTGGCTCATGGTGGATTGACGACTTTGGGAGCAAATATGTTTTCAATGGCGATCGTGGGACCATTCGTAGCATATTTTGTGTATCACTTGCTGTTAAAGACAGGGCGACCAAGGGTAGCAATTTTTTGTGCATCGGCTCTAGAAGACTTACTAACCTATGTAACAACTGCTATTCAATTGGCGCTTGCCTTTCCCGCCGCTAGTGGTGGTTTTATGGCTTCGTTTATCAAGTTTGCAGGTATATTTGCAGTGACACAGATTCCCCTCGCGATTAGTGAAGGATTACTTACAGTATTGGTTTGGAATTGGTTGCAATCCTATGGACAGCCAGAATTAGAAACCCTCAAACTATTGAAACAGGAGGCATAATCATGTCAAAGCCATCGACTCAACACCCTAAGCAATACAATTGGCTACTCGCGATCGCTGTTATTACTTTAGCCGTTGTTCCTTTAATCTTTGTGCGTGGAGAATATAAAGGTTCTGACGATCAAGGCGAAGATGCGATTAAGGAACTTAATGCTGATTATAAGCCTTGGTTTAAGCCGTTTTTTGAGCCTGCTAGTCCTGAAATTGAGAGCTTGCTATTTGCTAGCCAAGCAGCTTTAGGCGCAGGTGTAATCGGCTATGTGATTGGGCGATATAAGGGACGTGCAGAAACTCTATCTAATCAGTCTCAAAAACAGCAACCGCCTGATGATCAATACCCTGAATGAGTCATCAGATTGATAGTTTGGCTTACACAAATCGCTTGCGATCGCTGCCGCCAAGTCACAAGTTATCGTTTGCGATCGCCCTATTAATTCTCTCGCTAATTTCCCATCCAATTGGGCAAATGCTGATTAGTTTTTGGCTAATACTTTGGATTGTGGTTTATGCAGGAATTCCTGCTAATATCTACTTCCGATTTCTATCATTACCCCTTGGGTTTTGGCTTACAAGTGTTCCTGCATTTGTGATTAATGGTGTTAGTTTAGAAGCGATTCAATCAGTCCAGTCGGATGTTTGGCAAGGATGGAATATGGTGATTGGCAACTTCTATTTGTATGTTAGTCAAACGGGACTGCAACAAGTCGGATTGCTGTTTACCCGCGCCCTAGCCACAACTAGCAGTATGTTCTTCATTCTCCTGACGACTCCATTTACAGAGGTGTTACAGATTCTTAGAGCATTACGTTGTCCACCGCTTTTAGTCGAGTTAATGATGATGATGTATCGATTCATCTTTACTTTATTAGCGATCGCCGATGAGCTTTGGACAGCCCAAAATTCTCGCTGTGGCTATCGCACTTGGAGACGAGGGATGTCAAGTCTAGGCATCCTAATCGGACAATTGCTTCAGCGATCGCTTCTATGTTATCGCCAAGTTTCATTAAGCATGGCATCACGCGGATTTAATGGCGAACTGCTCGTTTGGCGTTCCTATTCTTATCGTTCCTCTTGGCGATACATTATCGAAGCGTTGTTTGGCTGTGTGGCACTAATCTTGATCATGGTATCTAATGTCTAAATCCCTTCTTGAATTTGCAAGTGTTCTCTATGGCTACCCATGTAGTCGTCAACCTGCTATTCAATCTTTAAGCCTGAAAGTGCCTAATGGCAAAAGATGTGGAATTATTGGTCAAAATGGTTGCGGTAAAACGACTTTCTTTTTGCTTGCCAATGGACTTTATCAGCCTCAGAGTGGAACAATTTTGTGGAAAGGTGAACCAGTTCAATACGATCGCCGATCGTTAACCCAACTACGCCAACAAATTGGACTAGTGTTTCAAAATCCCGAACATCAATTAGTAGCTTCGACCGTAGAAGAGGATATCTCCTATGGGTTGTGCAATATAGATTTGCCAGAATCAGAGATTGCTCAACGGGTACAACAGGCGATCGCCGATTTCGATCTCCAAGAACTTGCACAGCAGCCAATTCACAATCTCAGTTTGGGGCAGAAAAAGCGTGTTTCCATCGCTGATGTTATGGTTCTTCGACCGAGACTATTACTGCTTGATGAACCGACTGCCTATCTCGATCCACGCCATACCAGAGAATTGATTGGACAACTTCAACAAATTCATGAGTCTGGCACAACGATTCTTTTAGCAAGTCACGATCTTGATTTTGTGTATCGTTGGGCTGATTGGGTTTTTGTGATGGATCGAGGACAACTAATCCTAGAAGGAACGCCCCAAGATGTTTTTGAACAACGTGAAATTTTAGAACGGTTACAGCTTGGTGTACCATTAGAGATCGAGCTAATAGAGCAGCTAAAAGCGATCGCCGTAAAAAATAGCGGTATTACAGAACTTAATATTACAGCACTCACTCTCAAACAGCTACAGCAAAAGATGTTCCAATCTCGTCAGTTTCTCTAGATGCTAGGACTTACGCATCAGCACTGTAATAAATACGAGCTGAAAGCCTAAACCCATTTCAACGGGTTGATCATAAAATTCTTTAAATTACCAAGACATATCATGGCAGCGAAAATACCTGTAACGGTGATTACTGGCTTTTTAGGAAGTGGCAAAACCACCCTAATTAGAGAACAGTTACAAAATAATCAAGGTCGGCGCATTGCTGTACTTGTAAATGAATTCGGCGAGATCGGCATTGATGGCGATTTGCTGCGTTCTTGTCGTGTTTGCAATGAAGATGGCACAGAGGTTACACCCAACATTGTGGAATTGACCAATGGTTGTCTTTGCTGCACGGTGCAAGAAGAATTTTTGCCGACGATGCAAGAACTTCTAAAAAGACGCGATCGCATCGACTGTATCCTCATTGAAACCTCTGGTCTAGCATTGCCCAAACCCTTAATCCAAGCCTTTCGCTGGCAAGAAATTCGCAATGGGGCAACCGTTGATGGAGTAATTGCAGTCGTCGATTGTGAGGCGGTTGCTAGCGGTAAATTGGTAGGCGATCTTGATGCTTTAAATGCTCAGCGTCAGGAAGATCCCAATCTCGATCATGAAACTCCGATTGAAGAACTATTTGAAGATCAGTTAGCCTGTGCGGATTTGGTTTTATTAACTAAAACTGATT
Organism: uncultured cyanobacterium; assembly: GCA_903819605.1. Taxonomy (GTDB): domain Bacteria; phylum Cyanobacteriota; class Cyanobacteriia; order Pseudanabaenales; family Pseudanabaenaceae; genus Pseudanabaena. Next base: position 5,767 of record CAIJEA010000581.1, read on the forward strand.
TAGTGGATGCTGACGCTCAAAACAAAGTCCATTCATGGCTCAAGCAGGAATTGCGCGATGGCGTTAAAGTTATTGCTTGTGATGAAGGCAAAATTAGCTCGGAGATTTTGTTGGGCTTTAATGCTGCGGTTGAGGATAATCTCGATTCTCGTCCGAGCCATCACGACCATGAAGAAGAACATGAGCATGACGATGATATTAATTCGATTAATATCGTTACCGATCGCGCTTTTGAGCCGTCTCAGTTACTCACATCCCTAAAACAAGCGATCGCCGATCAAGAAATCTATCGGATTAAGGGCTTTGTGAATGTCCCTAACAAGCCCATGCGAATGGTGTTACAAGGCGTAGGCGATCGCCTCGAAACATCTTACGATCGCCTGTGGTCTAGTGATGAAGCTCGCCAAACGCGCTTAGTATTTATCGGTCAAGGTCTAGAGCGATCGCAAATTGAAGCGGCGCTAAGTTTATAAACATTGAGAAGGCGCAAAGCGCCTTCTCAATGTGATTATTTTTTTGGAATTTTCTCAATTGCAATCTACTACAGCTATTTGTCCCAGTCTCTTTAACGCCACCACTGCCCAAGATGGCATTCTTTCGCGTATCCGTTTACCTGCGGGATTAATCACTTCTACTCAATGCGAAGTTCTCATACAGGTCGTTAATCAATTTGGTAATGGTGAAATCCAAATTACCAATCGAGCGAATCTGCAAATCCGTACTGACAAAGCTTTGCCTGAAGAAGTGCTGCTAGATTTTCAAGACTATGGGCTTGCCTCTAGTACCGAAAGTACAGATGGCTTACGAAATATGATGGCAAGTCCCAGTGCGGGGATCGATGCCCATGCCAAAATCAATACAATTCCATTGGTTAAAGCATGGAATTTCTATCTGTTACAGCATCCCGAATTAGCGATTATTTCTAACAAGTTCAGTATTTGTTTTGATGGCGGTGAAGCAATTAGAGTTAGCGATCGCCCTAATGATATTTGCTTAGTAGCGGTTGAACTTAATGGCGAGATTTATTTTGATTTGCATTTAGGTTTAGGCGATCGCGGTGATTCGCCAGCACCAGTCGGTGTTTTAATCCCTCAAAATCAAGTCTTAGAAGTTCTTGCTGCCCTAACAGAGGTTTATCGGCAATATACTGAGCAAGAGCTAGAAAAGAAAATATATTCGCGATCGCGTCCTCCCCGCTTAAGAGAATTGCTTCATGATTGGGGCGTAGACAAGTATCTTGCTCTAGTTGCAGAGAAACTAAGCTCCCCCCTACCCCCCTTAGAAAGGGGGGCTTTGGATAACTTAAACAATAAAAGCAAAGTCCCCCTTTTTAAGGGGGATGCCGAAGGCAGGGGGATCACATCTCTAAACGATGCACTAAGTTCCCGCATAGAGAAAGCATCTTTTCAACACATAGGAATTCATCCTCAAAAGCAATCAGGGCTTTTCTATATTGGTGTTGTCATTCCATTAGGAAGGTTGACTTCCTATCAATTACAAGGATTATCAAGTCTTGCTAAACAATATGCTGGTGGAGCCTTAAGGTTAACACCTTGGCAAAATCTGCTGATTACGGATATTGCCAAAGCCGATATTGAGCAGGTAACACAGGAGATCTTGAATTTAGGATTGTATATTTCTGCTAATCATCCCTACGCGGCGATGGCTGCTTGTTCTGGCTCGACGGGCTGTAAGGCGGCGCTTAATGATACTCAGATAGATGCTCAAGCGATCGCCACGCATTTAGAAAACTGCATCCAACTCGATTCCCCTATTAATATGCATTTTTCAGGTTGTGACAAATCCTGTTCTCAACATCATCCCAGTGATATCGCTTTTGTCGGCATTCAGGCAAATCATGGCGATGCTTATATAGTTTATGTGGGTGATGGAAATGTCAGCTTTGGACGAAAGTTATATGCCGATTACCCAGCAAAGAATTTACCTGAATTAATGGAAAGATTGTTGAGAATCTATCAACATCAGCGTCAAAATCCTCAGCAAAGTTTCAGGGACTTCGTAAATAAATGTAACCTTCGAGAACTCAAACAATTACTTGACCATGATTGACTATATCCGCGACGGCAATGAAATATATCGTAAATCCTTCGCCACTATTCGCGCTGAGGCAAATTTAGCAATTTTACCGCAAGCCCTACAAGTAGTTGCAGTCCGCCTAATTCATGCTTGTGGTATGACTGACATTGTCAACGATCTTGCCTATTCCGAAAATGTAGTAAAAATTGGCAGAGAAGCTTTGGAAAGTGGTGCAAATATTCTCTGTGACGCGCAGATGGTAGCTAATGGGGTAACCCGTAAGCGCTTACCTGCAAATAATGCCGTAATTTGCACTCTCAATGAACCTGAAGTCCCAGAACTTGCTAAGCAAATTGGGAATACGCGATCGGCTGCTGCTATGGAACTTTGGCGATCGCATATTGAAGGATCGGTTGTGGCGATCGGTAATGCGCCAACTGCGTTATTTCGATTATTAGAATTACTCGATCGAGGTTTGCCCAAACCAGCCGTTATACTAGGATTCCCTGTTGGTTTTGTCGGTGCGATCGAATCGAAAGCAGCATTGGCAGAAAATAGTCGTGGCGTACCCTTTTTGACGATTCACGGTCGTCGTGGGGGGAGCGCGATGTGCGCCGCAGCCTTGAATGCCTTAGCCATGGAGAATGAGTTATGAACCTAGTCAATCAAATAGTCGAGCAAATAGAACCAATAATGGAAACAAAATCAAAAGGAAATCTCTATGGTTTAGGAATTGGTCCTGGCGATCCAGAACTATTGACTATCAAGGCGCATCGCATTTTAACCTCAGTACCTGTAATCGCTTATCCGACAATGGAAAGCGGTAAAGTCCTAGCAAGAGCGATTGTCGCTGACTATATTCGTCCTGAACAGATAGAAGTGCCGATGCCACTTCCATTTAGTGTAGAGCGATCCTCTCAACCATCTTACGATCTCGGTGCGGCAAAAATCGCCGAACATCTCGAAGCTGGACGTGATGTGGCGGTTCTCTGCGAAGGCGATCCGATGCTCTATGGCTCCTTCATGTATATCTTCAATCGCCTATCTGACAGATTTCATACAGAGGTGATTCCCGGTATTTCTTCCACCTTTGCTAGTGCCGCTATGCTTGGCGCTCCCCTTACCTATCGTAATGATGTCTTGAGCATCATGCCTGCAACCTTAGAGGCTGATATTTTACGCGATCGCCTAGCAGTTGCTGATGCCGCAATTATTATTAAACTGGGCAGACATTTCGCTAAGGTCAAAGCAGTTTTAGAAGAATTAAATCTCTTCTCACGGGCACTATATATTGAACGAGCTACAATGCCCAATCAAACGATCAAGCAAATTTCTGAAGTAGAACCCGATAACGTACCCTATTGGGCGATCGTGATGATTCCTAGCCAAACTAACCCGCAATAGTAAGTTATTTCTTTTTATACCAACTTTTCTGTCCAAGTTTGCAAAAAAGGCATAGCTGAAGCAAGCGTCAAGTCATACTTGAGAGGCGTAATCGTAATGTAATTATCTCTAATTGCCTGAATATCCGTATCTGGTTCGGCTTCCTCTTCTATAATTACCCCAGATAACCAATAGTAAGTTTTGCCACGCGGATCGATACGTTTCTCAAATTGATCGCGATAGCGGCGAATTCCTAGGCGGGTGACAACAGTACCGCAAATATCCTCTTCTGGAATTGCAGGAATATTTACATTAAGTAAAATTGCTTCTCCGAGTGGATAATCAGCGATCGCCTTAACAATTTTTCTGGCAAAGCTTGCAGCCGCACTGAAATCTAAATGAGCGAAACTTGCAAGGCTAAAGGCAATACTTGGAACTCCTTCGAGTACTCCTTCCATAGCTGCCGATACAGTGCCAGAGTATAAAACATCAGTACCTAAATTTGCACCCCGATTAATCCCAGACAAAACCAAGTCGGGGCGATTGCTTAATAGTGCATCGAGAGCTAATTTTACAGTATCCGAAGGAGTCCCCGAACAAGCCCAAGCTTCAATATTTGATGGATAGACTCCCAAAATTTGATCGACTCTTAGAGGCTCTTGCAAAGTAAGCGCATGACCTGTAGCCGATCGCTCTCGGTCTGGACAGACAACTGTAATACGATGCTCAGTATCGCTAAGTACCTCAGCTAATGCCCTTACCCCTGGAGCATATATGCCATCATCATTACTAATAAGAATATTCATATTTAAGTCATAGAATTAACTTGTAAAACATAGGGAGTGGGGCACAAAGTGCCCCCTCCCTATGTTTTAATCAAGGGTAATGACCCAAGAGCCAACGTAAACAGGTACAGGTACATCAGCCCTCATTACTCTGCCATCAAACTGATAGAAACCGCTATAGTCTGGATTTCGCACGTTGGACAACACAGCTCGAAGCGCTGTTTTCGCGGGAATAGCTTCCTTGGGAACGATGGTAATACGGCGAGTTTCTTTATCCCAAGTTGCAGATTCAATTTCCAGATCTTTGCCACCACGACATTGGTCGGTTACACGTAGTTTAATATCGGAAGTATCAAAGCTGCCATTAAAATGCTCAGGGTAGGTAATGATAACTTCGGAAACCTTAAACTTCTGTGGTTTGACTTCTAAATAATAGCGATCGCTACGACCACTGACACCATTATCTAGGCAATAGTCAAGTGCACTATCTTTTACGTTGCCAAATAGAATAAATCCTGCATTAGATTGGGCGCGAACTATTGAAGGCGAAAACACTGCACAAGCTACAGCTAGACAAGAAACGATACCCAGTTTTTTGATCATTTGGATCTTCATAAATCTCACAAGACTTTACTATTATGCTACGCACTCATCATTCTGACGAAATTTGTTAGCAAATGTATCCCATGGGTGGATGATTTTTCGGGATGAAATTGCACAGCCATGATGTTATCTTTGGCGATCGCGACTGTAACCGTCTGACTACCATGGGTCGTAGTCGCAGCAGTCACAGCATCATCAATGGGTTCAGTGTAATAAGAATGCACAAAATACATCCAAGGACTATTTCCTAACTCTTGCCAGAGAGGACAACTGTCTTGGGTTAGTTCTAGCTGATTCCAGCCCATATGGGGAATAGTTAGATTTGGCTCATGCCTGAACCTCTTGACATTGCCCCGAATAATCCCTAATCCTGCTTCTTGCCCCTCTTCACTGCTCTCAAATAAAATTTGCATCCCTAAGCAAATTCCTAAAAATGGCTTGCCAGATGCGATCGCATCATTAATTGGTTGCTCTAGATTTGTTGCACGTAATTTCTGCATCGCAGGATCGAACGCCCCTACTCCAGGCAAAACAATCCCATCGGCTGCGGCTAACTCTTGCGGATTATTAGTGACAATTGGGGTTGCCCCTGCCATCTCTAAACCCTTGCAGGCAGAGTGCAAGTTGCCCATGTCGTAGTCAATCACTGCCACAACTGGCATGATATTACTCCTAATTGATAGTTTGGCAATGGGGAACTTTGTAACCCCTCGCGGTTTCTTAAGCGATTATAATGGCTTAAGTCATGAGAAATAACATTGTAAGTACAGTAGAGGTTTAGAATGACTGCCAATCTAGATGTTAACCATATTTTATTCACAATTAGTATTGGCGCGATCGCCCCGATCTGTATAGCTAGTAAAGCTTCAATTGCCGAAGAGTTGATGACGATCCCACAGCAAATAGTCGAGCCAAGTCTTTGGTGGAAATCGCAGCGACTTTACGAAGGCTGGGTAGAAAATATTGTTATCAATCAAGACACTAGAAAAGCGATCGTTACAATTAATGGGACTAGATGGGCTGCTTCTGATTATTTAACACGATTTACTTTTTTGTTTAAACTAGGCACGGAAGCTCGTAAACAAAACTTTGATGTATTACTTCATAACCGACGCGATGAACAGTTGGCAGAGTTCACCACACAAGATGAACATTGGAGAATAGATCCGACTTCTTTAGGTGCAGAGCCTTTTCGTGTCAATGCTCCTACAGTTTTTCAGCAGCAATTTTAAAATGGAGAGATGGCAACATACATTCTCTACTGTGCTAAGTACTTGTGCAAAATAAATTACCCAAACCCGTAAAGTTGTGCCCCTGCGGGGCACAACTTTACGGGTTTGGATGTGGAATTAATTATATACGTCTACTTATGAACTCTTTCCTAAACTAATCCCGAATATAGCGTTGAGACGATCGCGTACCCATGACAATGCGGCGTATTGTGCTTTTTGTAATTCTTCTTCATTTAATAATCCCAGACTAATCAAAACCTGTTGTCGCTCTGATAATTTCAAAGCGATTTGCTCTCCTAACTCTTTATGTTCACTTAAAAGTTTGCGTAGTTGTTGACGCTCAACTACAAAAAGGACTGTGTCAGCCGTTAGAGTTCGGACTGTTGCAGTTCGAGGTGTTCCTGTTAACAAAGAAATCTCCCCAAAAAATTCTCCCTCACCCAAAGTAGCGATCGACTGATTATTTTTTTCTGAAAAGACTTCTACTGTTCCTGACAAAATAATATAGAACTCATCACTGGGTTCGTTTTCTTGGCAGATCACTTGATCGACATCAAAATGTTTACGATATCCCCTTGCGATCAATGCAAATAGTTCTACCTCGGTACATCTCTCAAAATAAGATATTTGCCGCAGTAAATCACGTAGATTTCTAGTGCTTAATTCATTAGATGATGGAGAAATAGAAGAGATATTCTTGGAGGTGATTTGCTTACTTAGGAACTTGTCATTCTCTTCTGGGGAAGACTGATAAAAAACTGGCGAAATTGACTCAGGATTGCGAAATACTAATTCTCTTGTTGGTAAAGGTACTTTGATGCCTCTCTCTCTCATTTCATAGGCAACCCGAAAGTTAAGAGAACTACGAATTGGTTCATTTGCATCAGGTTCTTTAATCCAGACAAGTAGCTCAAAATCAAGTGAATCTCTACCAAACTGATTGAATCGAACTTCTGGCGGTGGGTTTGACAAAACACGAGGTTCATGACGTGCAGCAGTAAGCAAAGCTTCTGTCAAAACTAATAGATCGGTATCTTGAGCGACACTGATGGGAATATGAATTCGGCAAGTATGTCCTTCATAGCTCCAGTTGACTGTATTGTGTTCGATAAACCTTTGATTAGGAACAATTACGAATACATCATCATCAGTACGGAGAATTGTAGAGCGAATGGAAATCTTTTCAATTGTGCCCTTTAGTTCGCCGATTTCGATGTAATCCCCAACTTTAAGAGTTTGCTCGAATAGTAAAACGAGTCCACTGATGAAGTTACTGGAAAGATTTTGTAAACCAAACCCAATGCCTATACCTACTACACCTGCGATTACTGCTAATGAACTGAGATTAATCCCCGCCGTTTGTAAAACAATCACACTGCTGAGTGTGATCAGTAAGTACTTAATAGATACTGTAATCGCTTCTTGTAATCCACGATTGATCCGAAGTCGCGTTAGAAGCGATCGCCGAATCAGTTCGCTAATGATCCTTGACAAAAAAAACGATAAGACAATTAGCCCTATCAGTGTCGATATCGTAGCGATCGAGAACTTAGTCCCCCCGATATCCAATATATGTGCTGTGAAGATTTCGTAAAGTTTTGTCGGTAACCCGTCCATTTTTGGCAGTTTCTCCACAACGATATAACGCTTTTTGCTTTAAACAAAACTACGAATATAGCTATAAC
>CAIJEA010000582.1 GCA_903819605.1 uncultured cyanobacterium
CAGTCGATCTGGGCTTTAGCGATCGCAATCTAAATACTTTCCTTCAGCCAGATCGGGAAGCCTACGCAAAAAGTAGTGCTGGTCGCAGTGGCGGTGGCTCATTCACTAAATCCGCTCCTTCTAGTTCTAGTAGTTCTAGCTCCTCTAAATCCTCATCATCTTCAAGTTCCACAAGTACTTCTAAGCCATCATCTTCAACACCAAGTCAATCATCCGATCGGGACTCTTTTAACTCTAGTCAGCAGCCATCATCCAATGGGAATACTATTATTGCCCCTGTCCCGATCATTATCAACAATGATTCGCCTCGTTCCAATTACCAACCATATAATTCTTATCAATCAACAACTACCTATTCAAGTTCGAGAGGCTTACCTTGGTTCGTTTGGCTAATTATTTTAGTAGTTATCTTTTTAATTGTTTACTTGATTATTCGTGCAATCTTTTTCCGCTCAAAGAAAGTAACTTCTGGCGATTTGGGAAATGATACATTTACGATTAGCAAACTCCAAGTTGCGCTCTTGGCACAAGCCCGTGAAGTCCAATCGAGATTAACTGAGTTGAGTCTTGAGGTCGATACGGATACACAAGAGGGGCTAATGACTTTAATGCAAGAGTCAGCACTCGCTTTAATTCGCACGCCAGAAAATTGGATGTATGTTTCAACCAGTTCTCAATCCGTGCATAGCAATAAGGCTGAGGAGCTTTTTAACAAGCTTTCTCTCGAAGAACGTAGTAAATTTAGCGAAGAAACTTTAGTCAATGTAAGTGGCAGATCTGTAAAACAAAAATCGGCGATCGCTTCCCCTGACAAAGACCCATCAGCATATATTGTTGTCACGTTGCTGGTTGGAACTGAGCATGACAAGCCGCTATTTGGCGAAATCAGGAACACACAAGAATTACAAAAGGCTTTAGAAGCGATCGCTTCTATCCCATCCAGTTATCTGCTGGCATTTGAATTACTATGGACTCCTCAAGCTGATTCCGATAGTCTCTCCTACGATGAGCTGTTGACGGAGTACACCAACATGATTCAGATTTGAATAATTTTGATTTGCTCTTTCTTACGGATATTTTTGCTTCTCTAACTATGACAGTTGAGTAGTTTTTTAAAGTTATTTGATGGGCGCTATTTCCTAGAGTTGTTATAAGATATGAAAATATGCGCTGTTAACTTACCGTTTTAGGAGGATTCAGTCATGACTGTTGCAATTCCCTTGCTGACACTTGCGGAATATCTTACTTACAATGATGGGACAGATACGCGCTATGAGTTGGTTAATGGAGAGTTAGTGGCAATGGCGCAACCTACGGGAATTCATGGCGGCATGAGTGAATTTGTCAATGATTCTTTCCGTGCCGAGATTCAACGCTTGCAGTTGCCATTAATTTCTAAGCAGGATTTGATTGCGGTACAAACGGGGCAAGTAAGAGGGAAAATCACTTGTCGATTCCCTGATGTGGTGGTGATTACATCGGAACAATGGCAAGAGATGCGATTTCGGGAAGCGGTATTAACGGATTCTGTTCCCTTATTAGTTGTAGAAATCGTTAGTGATAGTACGCGCAATATTGACTATCGCAAGAAGCGAGCAGAATATAACGCGATCGAGATTCCTGAATATTGGATTGTTGATTTTAGCGATCGCAAAGTGACAGTTTTACTGCTTGAAGATGGGCTATACGAGGAAATAGTTTATCGAGGCGATGAGTTGATTAAATCCTTTCTTTTTCCTGAACTGAAGTTAACACCATCACAAATTTTTAACGCTTAGCAAAATATTCACATGAGTCGAATGTGTTGGAAGATGCGATTGATCGCTTATATCATTTGGTTAGCGAACGCTCTGCCATTTCAAATTATCTATCCAATACAAAATTAAACAGTTCCCACTGGCATTAAGATTAAGCTAGATAAGCTCAAAGAAAAATCTTATGAACTTAAAAAATAGTCTACTAACTCGTATCACCCAAACTGCTGGACAATGTGGTGGTCGTCCTTGTATTAGAGGGATGCGAATTCGGGTGACTGATATTTTGGAAATGCTATCGGAAAATGTAAGCATTACTGAAATTCTAGAAGATTTTCCTGATTTAGAGATTGCTGATATTCAAGCTTGTTTAGTTTTTGCGGCGCGGCGTATTGATTTTCCCATGCCCTATGTGAGTGATGATGAGCAAGCAGAAATTGATGAGGATTTTGGCTCTCCATCTGACTACGACGAGGATAAAGTGGTTGATATGACAGATTGGGTGAAATATGGCGGTCAAGTTTTGCAAGTAAGCAATTACCAAATTAATTAGCAAGAGTATAAGCAATGATCACTGTAGAAACGATTGTAAATGAATTAAATTCAATGCCAGAGCCTTTATTAGCGGAGGTACTCAGCTTTATTCGGGCGGCTAAAAACAAATCAGTTCAACCATCTCAACAGGTAGGTTTTCAGCGTGTTGCTGGGTTGCATGAGGGACAAATCTGGATGAGTGATGATTTTAATGAGCCTTTACCAGATGAGTTTTGGTTAGGGGATGCTATTCTGATCAAACAAAAAGTCTGAGTCAATGTAGATCCTACCTAACAGGTAGTTTGCGAATGCGAATACTGTCATCTTGAATTGTAATTGCAGAACCTTCTTGTAAGGCTTCTTCTATTTGAGGCAATACATCTAAAAGTTTTTGGGTTACGGTGTCGGGTTTTGCTGATGAAAGGCGCAAGGTGATTAAGCTGGGCTGACTGTATCTGCTAAGTGCTACTAGCATTGAGAAGTCTAGATCTTGAGTCAATACAACCCAGTTTTCAGTTCTGGCAAATTCTAAAATATTGATGTCTGGTGCGTTGGTAGGTAAGACTTCTGAACTACGAATGATTTCATAACCTTGTTTTTGTAAGTCTCCAACTGTTTTGGGTGAGATATGGACATCTGCAAGTAAACGGATATTTTTCACGCAAGAACACCGTGAGTTTGATCTGAGACTGCCCAAGCTGCATAATTGAGGACTTGTCTGATGTCTTCAAGTTCTAGTTCAGGATAGGCTTCTAGGATTTCTGGGACGGATAGATTACTGGCTAAAAGTTTGAGGACAAAGGCTACGGTAATCCTTAGTCCTCTAACGGTGGGCTGTCCGAGACAGACATCGGGTTTAATGACGATTCGATCTAATCCTATAGTTTTCATTTGTGTTTCCCAACGATTAGCTTGTGGTTGCTTACGGCGAATAAGTTTTATATTAGGTGATCGCTTAAATTATTAGCCATCTAGGTTGAGAGAGGATCAGGCAAATTATTTCCAATATTTTCATTTCCTAGCGATATCTGATGATTATTTAGTTCAGCGATCTCTTCAATTAACTTAAACACAGATTCAAACTGAGCAAAATCCTCAGTATTACCATTTTCACATAACCATTTACATAGATTTGATTTCTGGTTTTTATTTATTTCACAGATCTCTGGTTCTTCTATAGGTTTCCCAGCCTTATAAATAGTTGTTTTGGGCTTCACATCAAAAAATTGTGGGTGTGATTCCCGAAGATTATTAATTCTACTTACTGGAATCAAGTTTTCAATACCTTTTGAAATTGGGTTATCAGATATTGAAGGAATACCCCGTTTCTTTGCCCTGTGACGGTTACTATTAAAATTACGATCTTCATCAATCTTTTTAACATCACAATCATAAATCAGCCCAATAATTCTAGGGAAAGCCATTGATATCTTGCTATCTTTACAAACATTCCAAATATTATTTAGATTGCCAAAACCATCACCATCTTTTAGATCTATCTTCTCTAATATTGATTCTTTTCCAAGGAGAGAAGCAGCTTTTCTCAAATATTTAATATCGTAGTCACCCTCTACAAAAATTACAGGTTTTTGAGATTGATTTACCTCGAATTCGATTTTGTGACGAAATGTGTTGGATTCTTTATAAAAATCGAAAGCAGATTGAAATTCCTCGAACTCCTCTATATCAATTTTTTGACCTGTCGGAAGTGACAAAATATCAAACCCTACGTCCTTAAACTTTTCCTTCATACCTAACAAGAATAAGGGTGAGTGAGTAGTGAGAATAAACTGAACTTTTGGGAATATACTGATAACTTCTGGCAAAAGATTACACTGTAGATCAGCATGTAAATGTGCATCAACTTCATCAATAATGACTACACCACTGATATTATCTAGACTTTCAATAATTGCACCTGACATATCAAAATCTTTTAAGATTGAAAGGACAATATTAAGAACCGAAGTTTGACCTGTTGAAAGTTGAAAAATATTAGGTATTAACATCTCATTATTATTCCGTATAATTGATATACTACGGTCTTGGCGACTTCCTATTCCAAAACGAATATTCTCATCAGATCTAAGAATCAATTTAATAAGCTTGGTAATTAAATCCCAAATTCTAGACGAATACCCGTCATAACCAGTGAAAACTTCAAAAGGAATTGTAAGATTTTGAAGAGGGGGAATTGTAGTGTATTTCAGGTTATCTAGATTAAATGGTAAGTTAATATATAACTTCTTCAAGTCATAGTTCGCTCTATCAAAGGCAACATCTAAAAGCCAGTTTTTAGATGCGATAAGTGGTGATTGCTGAATAATTGAACGATTTGAAATTCTATTTATCCTTGGCTGATCAATAAATTCTGCTTTAGCATTAAGATTCTGTTCATTCACCCATACTGGCTGTTCAAATCGATTGGCAGGAAAATATAACACACAGTTTTTACTGAACTGTTTCGACACCTCTACGGGATTATTGAAAAAATTGGTATTGAATATTGATGACTCATGTAAAGGGATCTCATTAAATGAAATATCAATTTCTGGAGTGTCAAAATGTTCTATGTAATTTTCTCGTGGACGATCAAGTTGCCACTCGTAGCAACTAAAATCAGAACCAAAGTTTACCCTTGCATAATTATAGGATTCTCCAGTTCTTATAAATTGAGGACTTCTAAGCTTATAGACTCTACCTTTTTCTACTTCTGAATCATCAAAAGCAACCTGCTGCGCTGCTATTAGAGAATTTAATAAGTATGAAAGAACCGTACTCTTCCCAGAACCATTTGTACCAACTAGAATAATTGGGTTAGGATTCCCATCACTTGTAAATGGAAATTCATACTTAAGTTCTGGTATTGAACCAACGTTTTTTAGAGTAATGTGCTTGAAATACATTTGGTTATTAACTAAAACTATCTGACAGATTTAGGTCAAGGACGCGATCTACCTCATCGACTTCATCCATTTGCTTCAACTCAGAGACAAGGCGTTGCGCTTGTTCATCTGGTTCCTCTGAGTCAAGGTCAGGATCATTAAAGGCGATCGTAAATTTAATGCTGGAATCTGAAGCCACACTGAATTTAACGAGTTTTTCACATTAGTTACTCGATTACTGCGAATTATATCAGCTAAAAACTTGATATTCAGTAAAATGTCGCGATTAAGGTGATCGCCTCATCCACCAAACATTGCGTTAAAGTTAAACTTAATGCACAAAGCCCGATCGCCGATATCAACCATGAATATTACAGTCAAGCTTCGCCGCCAAACATCGCGCACCAGCGAACCCACCTATCAAACCTTTCAAATCGAAGCCGATCCAACTCGCACAACAGTATTAGATGCATTAATCAAAATTCAGAGCGAACAGGATGGCTCCGTTGGGTTTCGGCGTAACTGTCGCAATGCAATCTGTGGCTCCTGCGCGATGCGAATTAATGGGCGATCGGGCTTAGCTTGTCAGAAACATATTAGTGAAGTGATGGGAGAGCATGATACGGAATTGGTAATCGAACCAATGCAAAATCTACCTGTGATTAAGGACTTAATCGTGGACATGACCAAATTTTGGGATAACCTCCACAAAGTCGATCCCTATGTCTCCACCGCATCACGCCAAATTAGCAAAACTGAATATCTGCAAACCCCTGCTCAACGCGCCAAACTCCAAGCCGCCGCTAACTGCATTCTCTGCGGTTCCTGCTATTCCGAATGTAACTCCGCAGCAGTCAGCGATCGCTTTGTTGGCCCCCATGCCCTAGCTAAGGCATATCGCGTCATGGCAGATAATCGTGACGATCGCACGGTCGAACGGGTCGAAAAATATAATGAGTCGGGCTTTGTTTGGGACTGCACACGTTGCTATAACTGCAACGAAGTCTGTCCAGTGGAAGTCCAACCCCTAGATCGGATTTCCCAAATCAAACATGAAATTCTCGCCAATACCGATCTACCAGAATCCACTGCACAACGACATCGTCATACGATGGTGGAATTAGTCAAAGAAGACGGCTGGATCGATGAAAGTAAATTTGGG
>CAIJEA010000583.1 GCA_903819605.1 uncultured cyanobacterium
CGCAACTCTCTTCTGGATTTTGGATTTGTCCTAACATAACTGGCTACGGCTATATTTGCAAGATATGGCTTGCATGGCTTTCAAATAGTAAGCGATCTTAAGACAATTCGCTTGAAGTTGGCTTAGAAATATGGGGCAAACCCCATCCTAATTTCTCACGTAACACCTTAAAAAATTCACTTTTCTGTAAACGGATGAATCTTGCAGGATATTGCGATCGCTCAACCTCAACGCGATAATCAGGATAGACATAGCATCCCGCATTACCATCAACGACCAGTACTAAACGATGACGATTAGCAGGTGTGACGATCGCTTTCTCAGTATTCGCAAAGACTAAAGCCCTTGATGCCATTGAATGAGCGCAAATGGGTATAAGTTGAAATACAGGAATGCCTGGCTCGATTACTGGTCCCCCTGCGGAAAGGGCATAGGCAGTTGAACCTGTCGGTGTTGAGATAATTACCCCATCTGCCGCAATATCAACTGGTAAATGACGACCGATTTGCACCTCAAAATGACACATACTTGTCAATGGCTCGCGATGCAATACCATTTCATTGAGCGATAAAGCTTCCCATAGCAAGCCTTTACTATCGTAAACTCGCACTGTCATCATCGATCGTTGCTCGACAACATATTTACCATCAACGATTTGGGCGATCGCTTCTTCCCAATCTGTTAAATAGGTTTCGGTCAAAAATCCCATATGCCCCGTATTTACATTTAGCAATGGCAAGGCAAGTGGCGCAATCTGGCGACATGCTGATAGTACCGTTCCATCTCCACCAAGAGCCACTACAAACGTTATATCGCGATCGAAACCTAAGGGTACTAGACTTTCAATAGGTGTATGACAAACGGGTGCATCTGGCTTGCCATAGCCCAAAATACCGCCATTACCAGTCGCTAGAACAGTCTGGATGTCACGCTTTTCTAGCCATAACTTCATATCCAGCGCTACACGTTCTGCTAGAGGTTTTGCATCGTTATATATAATCCCAACCTTAGGCACGTTCAATGACTACCTAGACTATTAAAAAATTTGACAGTTTCGTAATTATAGCAACCGCTAAGGCGGTTACAACATAAAAGCTAAAAGATGAGACTAAGTGTCGTTGATAGCTTGTCTTCTACTTCCTACCAGAAGACAAGCAATCATTGTTCCCAGAAGAGAGTTGCGGCGCGAAGCGCAGTAATTCTCTTCTGGGTTTTGGTGCTACTGCTATAAATTGGGGAATGAAATCTCAATCCTAATGCGAAAGTTTACTTTAACGAGTCTTCAGTCCGAGCAAATAAATCAAAAACATAAGTTCTTGATTTATTTGCTCATTAAGTTTATGGAAGTTTCGCAAGACTATCGACTTTCGCTTCTTTTGCCTCCTTATTTTGATTCCAAAGCAGCATTCCCAAAACGCCATCTAGCAGACCTGCACCGCGATCGCCACCATTTACGGCAACATCAGGAACTACACGGACATTGCGATCGCCGATGGTTTGCATCAATTGCAGGGCAACATAGGAGTTACCGCCGAGGGCATCAACACCAGCACGATAGGCATCAGCTTTAGCTTCACCTGTAACCCTGATTGCTTCTGCTTCGCCACTTGCCTCTTTGACCTTGGCGTTAGCTTGTAGTTCCGCAATCCGCACACCTTGTTCAGCGGTCACGATTTCTCTTTGGATATCAGCAAGGGAAGTTTCGCGGACGAGTTCTTGGCGTTGAGTTTGGGAAATGCGCTGTACTTCATAGGTTTTGCGCTGTTCTTCCGCAATTTTGCGATCGGTGAGCGTCTGCATAAGGGTTTCAGGTGGATCAATTTGACCGAGTAGTGTATCGACTGCTTGCACGTCATAGGACTGCATTGCTGATCGAATAAAATCGGCGGCTTCCGCTTGGCGATCGCTACGGGCGATTAAGAAATCTAGAACTGTATAGGCTTGTGCCGAATTGCGGAAGTAATTGCCTACAGTTGGTCGAAGAACATGATCGACAAGATTTTGCATCGAACCAACTCGTGAAATTACCCTTGGTGCGTCAAGTGCTCCTACATGAATGATTTGCGCCACTTCCAAATTAAAAGCAAAACCATCGATAGATCTCACATTCAAAGCTCTGAGTTTAGAATCGTAGCCATGAGTTTCGGTGCGATCGCTAAAGTTCAGCACAATATTTGTTGTGGGAACGAGTTCCACCTTCATAATATGTGTATTCAGAGGATGCTTCCCAGGATAAAGTGGTTCAATCCATACACCTTTATCGCCAACATTAACCAAGTGTCCGTGAGTAAATAGAGCGCCACTCACATCATCCTGTGCGCCACCCACAAAGGAAATTACCACGCCAACATAACCGATAGGAATTTCGGTCATTTTTACCTGCTCAATTTGGGCAAACCAAGGATTGATATTCCAAGAACCTGATAGGATAACTTGCTCTTGTAGACCACGACGACCACCGCCATTGATAAATAACTGAGCATTTTGAAAATTATCATGCTCAGGAATAATTGCACCAGCGATCGCTCCTGCTTCAATCGGAATCCCATCCAATGCAGTGACAATTCCGACTTTTTCTGTAGCTACTGAATAGAGCTTTAATTCCGCAGGGGACATTCCATTTTGGGCAGCACTTGCAGAGGTAATAATTGTAAATAGAGCTGTATTAATTCGATAGGTTCCTGCGGTTAAGATTCCCAACTGTCTTCCCTTTTCTCCACCAGCCAAGAGGAATTCCCTTGCATTCTGAAAGTTGTCGCAGGGTACGGTTTTGCCAAGTATGCGATCGGGAGGAATTGATTTGCCATCGTTAGCAATAATTAAACCGATTTCACCTTGAGGAATCACGACTACTGATTCTTTGCGAATGCTATATTGCCATGGATAATAGCCAAAAAACCAACCAGGAGCGAGGGTGTCTGCTTGATATCCAGCTTCACCATTTAGTGCAACTAATTGTCCTGGAGGCAAATCGCCGCGAAATGAGAATTTCTTGACGACAATGCCAACTTCGCGTTCGCCAATCACAATCAGCCCTAAAATCCAACCTACCTGCGGCAAAAATATAAATGTGAGCGCCACACCACCGATTACCCATACCCAAATTGGGAAGTTGAAATCGCCCAATTGCATTACTTGTAAAGGTTGCGATCTCGTTTGGTTTATTTCTTTTTGGGAAATTTGCTGAGCGATCGCCACATCATTATTACTAATGGCGACAGGTAATGTGACGGTAGCCCCAAGCATAGCGATCGCTGCACCCGAAACAAGCGATCTCTTCCAAAACTTCTTGCTAAAATCCTGAATACTGCTTAATCTTTTCACGGGTAAAACCCCACTTTCAGAACTGCACTTAATTTAGCGCAGTTGTCAGGAAATCTTTAAAATCTACTAAGAAAATTAATAACTTTGGGAGAATTTACGACGAGGCGAATTGTTCGACATCCATTACCATAATCCACAATCTTAGCCTGATTGGGAAATTCACAGTGTGCAACCTAACGCTCCTAAAATCTAGAAAATGAGGATAAAATGGGGAGAATTGGGGAGAAAGAATTGAACATCTATTCAGTTAATTGGCAACCAATATAGCTTTTATTGTGACACCTAATAAGCAATTATACTTATATAACAAACTAATCAAATGCTGCATATAACTTAGATTAGGGACTCACAATAAAATAAAGAACCGATTTTTTGTGGCGCGGCTTTGCCGCGCCACAAAAAATTTGGTTCTTTATTAAATCGCAGAACCCTTAGTTGAATGGAAATATTGGGTTTATTAGGAACAATGGCACGTATTGGTCTGATTTTTCGGAACCGTCTTCTCCAATTTTTTTCAAGACCAAAACGACTTGCCGTATTAGAAGCTTGTTTGATTGGTTTAGTTGCTGGTTTAGCGGCCGTCTCCCTTGGTTATAGTATTGGTTGGTTAGGCGGATGGCGACAACAATCTATCCAGATCTTTCCAGCATACATTGCCTTACCAGCGATCGGACTCGTGGGTGGATTGATTGCAGGATGGCTAGTTGAAGATGTTGCCCCTGGCTCTAGTGGTAGTGGTATGGCGGAGGTGAAGGCAGTTTTAGCTAATGTGCCAATGCCATTAAATCTCTGGCTGGCGATCGTCAAGTGGGTGAGTACAACGTTAGTATTAGCCG
>CAIJEA010000584.1 GCA_903819605.1 uncultured cyanobacterium
ACTAAAAATAACTTTTTAGTTAGAACATGTCATATGGCATTTTGTTCCTTATAAATCTTTGTAAGTAACTAGGCACAATTAAATATAAAACCCAAAACCTGCGCCGCCATCGCAGCAGGCGGCGAGGGGTTTGATCTGTTTTTTGATTATGCCGAGGGACTTATATAGCAATGCAAGTTTTACTTAGGACAAAAAACCCAAATAAATAAAGGCGGCGCTTCGCGCCGCCTTTATTTATTTGGGTTTTAATAAGAAAGACTAAAAAGTACGGCTTTTTTGGGGAATTTAGATTTATTGTCAGAAAGCGTAAAACGCTATATATCTTCTGATTCCATGGTTTCTGGATGTATTCTTCGATTTTCTCCAAAATGAAGTTAACATTTCATTTGAATAACTAAAGTCTGCCGTAAACTGAAGAAGCATTATCGAAAAGTTGCTTTATGGCTTTACCTGTCCCTTCTTCTCAAGAATCTGAGTTGCTTCAAAGAATGAAGCATTGGCTACTGGCTGGCAGTAATCATCCTAAAGATCGTCCCGACAAAGATAATGAGCCATCCCATCAACATAGCGATAAGCATAAATGGTGGCAGGTAATGTGCTTAACAGGTGTGGACTATTTTTCTACTCTTGGTTATCAGCCAGGGATTGCAGCTCTTGCCGCAGGAGCATTGTCTCCGATCGCCACATTGATTTTGCTCCTACTAACCATCTTTGGAGCCTTACCAATTTATCGAAAGGTCGCGGCAATTAGTCCGCATGGAGAGGGTTCCCTTGCGATGTTGGAACATTTGCTGACATGGTGGCAGGGTAAGCTTTTAGTTCTTTGCTTGCTGGGCTTTGTTGCAACAGACTTTATTATTACTATTACTTTGTCAGCCGCAGATGCTACTGCCCATATCATTGAAAATCCCCTAGTGCCAGCATTTCTTCATGGGCAAACAGTGCCAATTACCTTAGTGCTAGTTGCTTTGTTAGGAGGAGTATTTCTCAAAGGTTTTCGTGAGGCGATCGGGATTGCCGTCATTCTAGTAGCAGCCTATTTATTCCTAAACTTGATTGTGGTGTTCTTTGGACTACAGCAGGTTTTTATACATCCCGAAACGATCTCCAATTGGCAAAAGTCGCTCTTTGCTAACAATCAAAACCCATTGATGCTCTTAGGAATTTCGGTATTAGTATTTCCCAAGCTTGCCCTAGGTCTATCAGGGTTTGAGACAGGTGTAGCCGTAATGCCATTGGTCAAGGGATACGGAGATGATACGGAAGCTATACCAAAAGGAAGGATCAAAAACACTTATAAAATGCTGACAAGTGCGGCTTGGATTATGAGTTTTTTCCTGCTCACTAGTAGCGTCGTCACCACCTTTTTGATCCCCGCCGCAGAGTTTGAAACAGATGGCAAGGCAAATGGTCGAGCACTTGCGTTTCTTGCTCACCAGTTTTTTGGCGATATTTTTGGTACTGTTTACGATCTGAGCACGATTTCGATCCTGTGGTTTGCTGGAGCATCAGCGATGGCCGGCTTACTGAATATTGTGCCCCGTTACTTACCACGCTACGGGATGGCTCCTAATTGGACATTGGCAGTACGACCCTTGGTTTTGGTATATACCGCGATCTCCTTTATCGTCACCCTTATTTTTCAGGCAAATGTGGAAGCACAGGGTGGTGCTTATGCTACGGGCGTATTGGTGTTAATGTCTTCTGCGGCTTTTGCAGTGACCTTAGCTTCTAACAAGCAGCGTAAGCGTGGTGAAGTAGTCATTTTTGGAGCTATTACCTTAGTTTTTATCTACACCACAATTGCCAATATCGTTGAAAGACCAGATGGTATAAAGATTGCAGCAATTTTCATTGCTATTATTGTCATCACTTCTTTGGTGTCCAGAGTTTGGCGATCGACAGAATTACGGGCAGATAACATAGAAATGGATGAACTTGCCCAAAGCTTTATTGAGACTACGGATAATCATACGGTGCGGGTTATTGCCCATCGTCCAAATAGAGGTGACGAATCTGAATATCGGCAAAAGGAACAAGATACTCGTCAAGAACATCACTTACCCGTTGACGATCCATTGATTTTCTTGGAAATCAAGGTTTCTGACCCATCTGAATTTGCTGGAACAATCCACGTTCAAGGGTATCAGATCGGAGAGCATCGAATTTTGCGATCGCGTGGTGCAGCGGTTCCCAATACGATCGCCGCAATTCTATTTGAGATTCGGGAACGGACTCACAAACTACCACATGCTTATTTTGGTTGGGCAGAGGGTAATCCACTGCAATACCTAATGCGATTTATATTGTTTGGTGAGGGAGATATTGCGATCGTCACTCGCGAAGTCTTACGCACTGCCGAGAAAGATCCCAAACGTCGCCCAGGCATTCATGTGGGAGGTTAACAATATTCCATTTGCAGAACATTAAAATACTGCACAACCCAAAAAGAAGATGCGGCGCTTTGCGCCGCATCTTCTTTTTGGAATTTTATTGGTGCGCGGCTTCTCCGCGCACCAATAATTATTTTCGCTATAGAGAACATCGTGAAGAAGATTTTACTGGCTTTGACGATAATGTAAACTTATCTTAACTATCGTTAGTAATCACACTCGATCCTGCCGTAACCAAAGTCAATGCAACCAACCGATCCGAAAAAATTTACTGAAAAAGCATGGGAAGCGATCGTTAAATCGCAAGAGGTCGCAAGGCGATCGCAACATCAGCAACTCGAAGTCGAGCATTTACTGATGGCACTATTGGAGCAGGAAGATGGCTTGACCACGACCATATTTGCAGCCCTCTCTGTGCCAATGGCTAGGGCAAGACGACAGGTAGAGGAATTTTTGCGGCGGCAGCCTCGTGTGGCGAGTCCAGAACAATTATATTTAGGGCGGAACTTAGAGGTATGGCTTGATCGCGCTGAAGAAAGTCGTAAGGGTTTTGGCGATGACTTTATGGCGGTTGAACATTTACTATTAGGCTTAGCAGATGACGATCGCCTTGGCAAACGATTATTTCGGGATTTGAGTGTCGATCGCAAGCGTTTAGAAGAAACTATCAAATCATTACGCGGCAGCCAAACTGTCACCGATCAAAATCCTGAAGCAAAATATGCGGCGTTAGAGAAATATGGACGCGACCTCACCGAACAGGCAAAAGAAGGCAAACTCGATCCCGTAATTGGGCGCGACGATGAGATTCGGCGCGTAGTACAGGTATTGTCTCGACGGACGAAAAATAATCCAGTACTAATTGGTGAACCTGGGGTTGGTAAAACCGCGATCGCCGAAGGATTAGCGCAGAGAATTATTCGTGGTGATGTACCAGAATCCCTCAAGGATCGCACAATTATTAGCCTCGATATGGGTTCCCTAATTGCGGGAGCCAAATATCGCGGCGAATTTGA
>CAIJEA010000585.1 GCA_903819605.1 uncultured cyanobacterium
AGATAGCGGATTAACGATTTTATGAAATTCAAGCCAGTTTTTGTTGGTATTGCGGTGATCGGAGTTTTGCTGCTAGTACTAAGCTTAAGTACAGTAGGAAAAATTCTGGCGGCGAATCCGCGCGATCTCTTAACAGGGGTAAAGTCTCAGCCTCTAGCAACCAAGTTCTTGCCAAAGCGATCGCCTTTGTTTGTCTCATTTTTGGTGAATCCAGAGAAATTAGGATTATTTGCACAGTTAGCCGCAAAACCTAGCGATCGCTCAAATGTGAACCACGCCTTAGGCAACCTAAAACAGCAATTACAACAAAACTGGTTGCTAGATTACGATCGTGATATCCAACCTTGGATTGACCAAGAAATTACCTTGGCGGTGACTGATGCCGATCTCGACGATCAACCTGCTAATGGTCAGCAGGCAGGCTATTTATTAGCTTTGGCGACCAAAGATGTCAATCTTGCTAAAACAACTATTGATGCTTTTTGGCAGCGCCTTGCGGTGAATGGCTCCGATTTAGGCTTTGAGCAATATCTGGGTATATCAATTTTAAAAACTAGTCCAACTGATGATAAACCTGAGATCGCTGGTACAATCTTGGGCAAATTTGTATTGTTTGCTAATGATGCACAAGTATTACGTGGGGTAATTAACGATCTGCAATCACCGAGTCTAACGCTTGCAAATCTTGATAGCTATCAAAAACGTATCTCAAAACTCGATACTGGCAAAATTGGCGTTGCCTATGTCAATCTGGCTGAACTAGGCGAGGACTTGGGCAAAGAGAGTCTATTAGCCAGCTTCGGTTTAGATCGCTCAGGTATCAGAGCGCAAACCTTGTTGGCTCTAGAAAGTTCCGATCTAAAGCCAAAGACTGATGTGGAGAAGGTTGATTCTAAATTAAGCCAGAATAAATCTGTTAAGAAATTCTCTACAAATATTGCTAAATTCGTTCCTTTAGGAAATTCAGTAATTGTTGGTAATAATCTCGATCTAACCTTGCAAAGCATAAAAGATGAGCTTTCTCCAGAATTACAAAAGCTACTTACTAATGCGATCGCCTCCCTATCTGGCAATATAGACATTCCGCTCGATCGCAATGCTTTTGCGTGGGCACAGGATGATTACGCGATCGCCTTACTGCCAAAAACTAATAGTAATCCTGATTGGTTATTAGTTGCCAAGGTGAAAGAGGCTCAGAACTCAGCAACGGCAATCAGCGCTCTCGATGACCTTGCTCGAAACAAACTTACTGTCGGCGAAATCTCTTTTAAGGATCAACCTGTCACTGTCTGGACAAAACTCAGTGCGATCGCCAAAATCTCCAATTCTGAAGTGTCAGGGACTGTAGTTGCAGCCCACGCTCAAACTAAAAATTATATTTATCTATCTAATTCGCTTTCAGTTATAGAATCTGCGCTTACGCTCAAAGAGTCCCAATCAATTGCTTCATCAAAAGTCTTTAAAACTATCACTGCTAAGTTACCAAGCGATCGGCAAGTTTACGGCTATTTTGATCAAGATTCCTATCTAAACTTGTCAAAACTACAACCTATACGTGAATTTTTCCAAAATACTAATTCTCCTCTCGCGTCAATCCTTAGTCATCTGGATACAGTTGGGTTTGCCAGTACCGCCAATGAAGTGAATATAAAGAATGGAGAACTCTTCTTATTTCTGAAATAATTGTATTCAGTATAGAACTTACGCAAAGGAACGAAGTGTAGGGGCAATTCATGAATTGTCCCTACACTTAAATGCAGGTTTCAAGTCATTTTGCGTAAGTTCTAAAGTATGGAGCAATGCAAGTTTTGCTTAGGTCATAAACCTCAAAAGGAAAGTGCGGCTCTAAGCGCCGCACTTTCCTTTTGGGGTTTATTCTAGGCTTTATTAGAAGATTTAGGTGATTGTGCGAGATACTTTTGTAACTGTTCCATTGCCAAAATCAACTGTGGAGTGGGATCGATCGCTACAAAACCTTCCTCCATTTTGCGCCAAATCTCAAAGTGTAAATGAGGACCAGTTGCTAAACCAGTACTACCAACTAAACCGATCACAGTTCCCTGTTTGACCTCTTGACCAGCCTTAACTAAAACCTCAGACAAATGGGCATAACGAGTCTCGTGGGTGTCACCGTGAGAAATTACCACGATGAGTCCATAGCCACCTAGCCAGCCTGCAATTTCCACTCGACCGCTAAAGGCTGCAACTACAGGTGTGCCCTCTGGAGCAGCTAAGTCTGTACCCTGATGGAAACGTACTTGACCTGTAACAGGATGAACTCGACTACCAAATAGCGAACTAATCGCCGCTGGTACAACTAATGGGAACAACATTTGCTTGTCACCATTGCTCGGCAAGCTCATCGCCGCAATCTCTTCGGGAGTGAGGCGACGTAATTGCAAGGAAGTATCTCCCGAAGCAGCAGCATATAAAACATTGCCGTTTTGATAATAGTTTTGCTTAGCAATGGCTACTTCAGGAGCGCAAAGATTAGCACTGCGTCCTGCTAGATCGCTAGCTTTAGTTTGGCATCCAGAGGCACGATTTTCGAGGACGATTTCGACGGGCTGCGATCGCTGTGATGCTGCCCTTGATGATGTATTGGAGGCAGTCTCGATATTGACTTGAATTGGTTCGCGATCATTCGCAGGTGCAGGCTTAAAAGTATTTTCGGTCTTAATTTCTATACTGGTAGGTGCAGGCGCGATCGCAGGTTGCTCTCTAGGAGTAGGTGTAGATGATTGCGATACAGCGATATTAGGGGAGATTGCTGACTTGGTAGCGGCATATGCTGAGCCAACTAGAACGTAGTTATTTGTAGAGAAGCAGAGCAAAGTTGCTAAGGTAATCGTCGAAAGTGTGGATTTATGCATATTTAAGTCTACTAGTAGCCGACAGAAAAAGTTTGAGGCTGATAGATTGCATCTGAAGAATTGCCTTCCCATCTTACTACCAGTTCGCCTGTTGGTCTAATGTCGATTATTTGACCTTGAAGTTCCCGCCCATTAATCGTTTTACGTACATTTTTATCGCTGAGCATCTCCAAATATTCCGCCAAAAGGCTGGTCATACCTTTGCGATCACTCTGTGTTTGCCCCATTTCAACGCCCAAAAGCACCACCTCGATCAGCTCATCCATGCTTGATAAAGTCGTCGGCAATTCACCTAGGGCGATCGCGCCGTCAGGTACTTCGTTTGTCCAATTAATACCGATCCCCACCACTGCATAACGAATTTTGTCCGCCTCGATTCTTGTCTCGGTGAGGATGCCTCCTAGTTTACGGCGATCGATTAATAAGTCATTAAGCCATTTGAGCTTTACATTTGCACCAGTTTCATTTAATGCCTTGGCAATACCCCAAGCCGTCCAAAGTGTAATTTGATTTGCCTGTGATGCTGCTAAGTTTGGCTGCAAAATCACGGACATAAACAGTCCACCCAAGTCTGACTGCCAACTATTACCGCGTTGACCTCTTCCTTTGGTTTGACGTTTGGCAATAATTACAGTATTAGCTGAAGCATGGCGATCGATTAACCTCCATGCTTCGCTGTTAGTCGAATCGATTTCTTCGTAACGGATAATCTGAAAATTCAAGGCAATTCCTGACTATGAAGAAGCTTTCGTCTC
>CAIJEA010000586.1 GCA_903819605.1 uncultured cyanobacterium
CTTGTATATGTTCTAGCCTTCGGTGGAAACACAAACCTTTTACCTCATTAACATTTAACAGCCAATAGTAATAGAATTATCCAAGAGAAAGACAATTCTGTTGTTTTTAATTGAGATAAGAATGCACTAAATATTTTACAGAGAAGACAATTTCTAGAGATGTCCAATCTACACAACATTAAATAGCCCAAATGATTTGATATGATTGGGTTATGACTGAGCCATTATTGCAAAATACTGAAAAATTACAGGCGAGATTAAAAGAAATACCTCTGGAGGCAGGGGTTTATTTTATGCGCGATCGCAATGATGGTGTTATTTACATCGGCAAATCAAAAGCCCTACGCAATCGGGTGCGATCGTACTTTCGTAGTAGTCAGGATTTGTCACCGCGCATTGCGATGATGGTGCAGCTAGTTCATGAAATTGAGTTTATTGTTACTGACTCTGAGGCTGAAGCTCTTGCCCTTGAAGCAAATCTAATCAAGCAATATCAGCCCTATTACAATGTCCTTCTCAAAGACGATAAAAAATATCCCTACGTCTGTATTACTTGGTCGGAGGACTATCCGCGCATTTTTATCACGCGCAAACGGAGAATGGGTGGCACAAAAGACAAGTATTATGGGCCCTATGTGGATGTATTCAATCTTAAAAGGACTTTGGGAATTATCAAACGCGCCTTTCCACTACGTCAAAGACCGATACCAATGTTTAAGGACCGTCCTTGCCTGAATTATGACATGGGCTTATGTCCTGGGGTATGTCAAGAAAAGATTTCCCCTGAAGAATATCGCAAAATAATGCTGCGAGTAGCGATGATTTTTCAGGGACGATCTAGTGAATTAGTGGATATATTTACTGAGAAGATGGAAGCGGCGGCAGAAGCTTTAGAATTTGAGAAGGCTGCCGATCTACGAGATCGCATCCAAGTTCTTCAAAACCTAGGAGCCAATCAAAAGGTATCTCTACCTGACGATACAGTTTCTCGCGATGCGATTGCCATGGCACATGACGAACAGCATAATTGCATTCAGCTATTTCAGATTAGGGCGGGGCGTTTAGTAGGTCGTCTAGCGTTTGTTGCTGATAGTCAGAGTGATGTGCCAGAGGCGATTTTACAGCGGACTTTAGAAGCCCATTACCAAAACTGCGATCCTGTCGAAATTCCTAATGAAGTGCATACACAATTGGAACTTCCAGAAGTAGAGATTTTGCAGGCATGGCTGAGCGAACGCAAAGGTCGTAGGGTGGCGATCGCCACTCCGCAGCGCCAACTCAAAGCCGAACTGATCGAAATGGTGGAGCGAAATGCTCAGTACGAATTAGCAAGAATTCAGAAACAAAGCGATCGCAATTTGCAAGGATTGGAAGACTTAGCCGAGATTCTTAATCTTGATAGCTTGCCCCATCGAATTGAAGGCTATGATATTTCCCACATTCAAGGCTCCGATGCGGTAGCCAGTCAAGTCGTATTTATTGATGGCATTCCTGCCAAACAACATTATCGCCATTACAAAATCCGTAATCCTGATATTAAGTCTGGTCATTCCGATGATTTCGCCAGCCTTGCGGAAGTAATAGCGAGAAGATTCAAAAATCATGCCAATCATCAATCACCAATCACCAATTCTCTAGAAACTGATTTCCCCGATGTGGTGATGATTGATGGCGGGAAGGGACAGCTTTCGTCGGTGATGAAGATTATTGATAAGTTAGGTTTGCGAGATCGCCTGACGGTCATTAGTTTGGCAAAAAAACGCGAAGAGATTTTCTTGCCTGAGCAGACCGATCCATTAGTTAGTGGAGATCCAGAGCGATCGGGGGTACAACTCTTACGCCGCTTGCGTGATGAGGCTCATCGTTTCGCGATTACCTTTCATCGTCAAAAACGTAGCCAAAGAATGCAGCGATCGCATCTCGATCAAATTACAGGATTGGGACATCATCGCCAAAAGGTTTTACTTGAGAAGTTCCACTCGGTTGAGTATATCCGCCAAGCATCCGTAGACCAGATCGCTGAGACTGACGGTATCGGTAAGAAGTTAGCACAGCATATTTACGATCACTTCCATCCTAATTCTAATTAAGAATGTAGCTGAGAAAGAATCCCAATTTTGTTAAAGGTATTGCTTTGCAATACCTTTAACAAAATTGGGATCGCCGATCGCCATATCTTAACGTTTCATAATTGATTCCAAACAAAGTACATTAGATTGGTAATGTAAACCAAAATTGGGAGCCAACATCTGTTACACCTTTTGCGCCGATCTCACCACCATGAGCTTTAACAATTTGACGACAGATAAATAAACCTAAACCAAGACTTAGCGATCGCCGATTGAGTTTATTACCTTGAGCATAAAGTTCAAATAGATGTTCGCTTTGTTCGCTAGTGATACCTACACCATTGTCAGCAACTGTGCAAAGCATCCTTGAGTGTTGATCTAAGATTGGTAGTGATTCGATATCGGTCTC
>CAIJEA010000587.1 GCA_903819605.1 uncultured cyanobacterium
ATAGACTTGCCCTGCAAAAACTAGAAAGCGATCGTATTCTCTATCTAGCCGTCCCCGAAAACCTCTATGACAAATTTTTCGCCACTTCTTTAGTCCAAGAACTACTTCAACAGAACACCATTTATCTAATTACCTACGACATCGAACAGGAGAACATAGTCAAATGGATACCCTCACCCAATACCGTCAACATATCCAAAACCTCCTAAAAGAACACGCCAGCCTAGTTTGGGATACCCGTATTCGTGCTGAAACTATCTTTGACACCGAACATGACCATTATCAACTTGTTTATGTAGGTTGGCGCAACTCCAAACGAGTCTATGGCGTTGTTCTTCACCTTGACATCATTGATAACAAAATTTGGATTCAGCAAGACGGTACAGAAATTGGCATAGCCAATAAATTAGTAGATCTCGGCATTCCAAAATCAGATATTGTCCTCGCCTTCGATCCGCCAAACCTCCGCAAATACACTGATTTTGCCGTTAGTTAACATATAACCATTAATCTAAAATTGCCATGTATTCATCAAATCAGACAATTAATAATCCCCTAAAAGCCCTTGATGCCCTCTATCAAACTGGCTATCGTAGCAACACCCTCGAACGCGCTCTAAATAAAATTGTTGATATCGAAATAGCGATCGCTCATCGCCAACATACCGAAATCCAAACCAAAATTCAAAACTACGAACAGCAATACCAAATAACCTCAGAAGACTTTTATCAGCGCTTTAATCGAGGCGAATTAGGAGATACTGCGGACTTTGTAGAGTGGAGTGTATTTTACGATCTGCGTCAAGCTATCCGCGATCGCCTTAGAATCTTGCAACCACAGGCAAACTGATGGATGCAGAGCAATATCTAAGTGAGATTAAAACTAAGCTAATTATTAGTCCTGCCATTCTTTCTTTTACAGTTGTGGAAGAACAAGATTTAAGCGATCGAGGCTATTTTCGAGCTAGAGTCATCCTTGCTAATAATGATTTTCTGGAAGTCTCCGAATACTTCATCGTTGATAACAATAAAACTATTCCACAACGCTATCGTTATCAATGGATGGATGATACACAATCTACTCTACGCAGACGATGGGACAACGTTCCACATTTCCCAAACCTGCCCAACTTTCCCCATCATATCCATATTGCCTCTGAAGGTAATGTTGAATCAAGCCAAGCAATAGGGATTTTGGAAGTATTACAAATTATTGAAAAAGAAATTGCTGAAAACTAGCCATGACCTTTAGCCTCACCTTTGCCCCAACCTTCATGCACGAACTCATTGGCATACCGCAGAATGTCGCCAAACGAGTTTCTAAAGCCACCAAATTATTAGAACGCGATCCCATCTCAGCGGAAGGGGATGCCAAAAAGCTCAAAGGTTATGAAAATGTCTATCGCATCCGTATTGGTGACTATCGTCTTTTTTATGCGATCGGTACTGGTTGGGTAAAGCTGCTGAGTGTCCGCAAGCGCAATGAGCGCACCTATGAAACCGAAATTCCTAATGTCGTAGCGCCAGAAACCACCCTCGATCGCCAGTCCGTAAAACCGAAGAAGGTGGCTGTATCTTCTTTCTCAACTTGGGAAAGTGGTGATGAGGCTAAAGCCTTGACTACTTTGCCGTTCGCACTTACAGAAGATATCTTGCAACAATGGCAGATTCCCGCACAATATTGGACAGCGATCGCTAAGGTGAATAGCGCTGAAGCATTACTAGAGCTAGATATGCCCGATCGCTTGCTAAATGTGATTCTGGATAACCTTTACCCTCGTTCCATTGAAGAAATAGACACTCAGCCTGAATTTGTCCTCAGTCAAGCCGAAGACCTTGATCGCTATTTTGCGGGCGATCTCAGTGCTTTTTTACTCAAGCTCAGCGACGAACAAGAAAAATTAATTCAATTTGGAAGCAATGGCACAGTCCTGATCAAAGGCGGTGCAGGTACTGGTAAATCCACCCTTGCCCTTTATCGCATCAAAAAATTAGTAGAGCAGGGCTGCACCTCGATTTTATTTACCACCTACACCAATGCGCTCGTTTCCTATTCCGAGCAACTTCTAGAACAATTACTAGGCTGTCCTCCTGCGGATAAAGGCTTAGAAGTAACTACGATTGATGCGATCGCCCGCCGCTATTTCGTTACCACAGGCAAAACTACGCCATTCATCGATCGTGATAAATGTCTATCACTATTCGCCAATGCCCTAGAGCAAGCGAATATTCCTGCCCAAAATGTATTTGATCGCCAAGTCAAACTGCAAACATTACAAAAACTGGGTTTGCCCTACCTCCTTGATGAAATCTTACAAACGATCGAAAATTGGGGCATTCGCACTCTTGATGATTACATCGCCCATGATCGGCGTGGTCGCGCCGTGCCATTGCGCCAAAATATCCGTGAAGCAATTTGGGCAGTCTATGAAACATGGGAGAAGTTACTGGCTAAAAATGGCAGCCTCACATGGGAACAGCTACGTCGCCAAGCTCTTGAAGTTGCTCAAAATTTAATTGAGAAGCCCTATCAAGCGATCGTCATTGATGAAGCTCAAGACTTCTCCCCCGTTGCCCTGCGCTTTTTACTCAACCTCACTCCCAACTTCGACAATATTTACATCACCGCCGATGCTTCCCAATCCATCTATCAGCGCGGCTTTAGCTGGAAGCAAATCCATGAAGATTTGAAAGTCACAGGACGGACGCTGATCCTCAAACAAAACTATCGTAACACCCAACAGATTGCGATCGCCTGTACCGATATTCTGCTTGGCACAGAAGCAGGCGATCCAGAATGCTTGCAGCAAATCCCCTCTTTACATATCGGCGATCCTCCCTTGCTCTTGCTAAGTAACGACCAAAATCAAGAACTAGCCGCTATTCGTAATTTTTTAATAGATTCAGCAAAACGGTTCCGCCTCCCTATGCACGGTAGCGCTATACTTTGTCCAAATAACTACAGTGCCGAAACCTATGCCAAACAATTATCACAATTGGGACTCAAAGCCAAATTTGTTTCAGGTAAAAAGATCGATCTTAAAGCTCCCTATATCAAAGTTCTGACGCTCCATTCCGCTAAAGGGTTAGAGTTTCCTTTTGTAGTAGTCACGGGTTTAGAATCAGGTAATTTCCCAAGCTTCAATAGTGATTTACCTAACGAAGAATATTCTAAAATCCGCGATGAACAAAGGCGGTTATTTTATGTTGGTTGTTCGAGAGCCATGCGATCGCTAATGGTCTGTGGCTCATCATCTAATCCATCTGAGTTTATCCATAACCTGACAGAACCAAACTGGCGAATTCTCTCTCCTCCCTTCGTAGTAAAGGCTTTATCCTGACTTTATGAGATGGGATGTGAACTAAAGTTCTTACTACGATTCTTATTACAAAGTTATTTAAATTAAAAATTACAATTATGTCCTCAAAACTATCTCTGCAACTGCAAAACCTCATCCAACAGCCTGAAGCGGTACTGCATAGTTTTGCGGTCATGATTGCTGATGGGAATGTGGCGATCGACTGCTCAGGGGTCGAAGACGCAGATATTAACGAGTCTCAACTTCAGATTCTCTTTGGACAAATTCGCACAATTTGGGACTTCACTCAACTTGCTGAATGTCTTGACCCTGCAACCATGAGTGATTCTCTAGCAGAAAAATTACTTAATTGGTTTCAAGTAAAGTCTATTGATACCACAGTATTAAAAACTCAATCAAATACTCACTCTCCAGCTAATATTTTTCAACAGCGAGATCGCATTATTAACGAATATCGTAGCTACATCGAAAGCTTTCTCAAAATCGCCGATCCGCGACTCAAGGAATTTGTCGAACAGCAACTAAACGATGGTCATCTCTGGACACCGCCCCTACTGCAACTCACCCCCGCCTATAAAAAAGGACGTACTACCGATGAGCTAATTGCATCGGGGATTCTGCATCCCGATTGCACTAAATATTTTTGTTTTGAAGATCAGCAGAAACATAAACATCCTTTCCAATTTCGCTATCACCAAGAACAAGCTTTTGAAATCGCCCATCGTCAAGAAAACTATGTTGTCACCACAGGTACAGGATCGGGCAAAAGCTTAACCTACATCGTGCCAATTTTTGACGATCTACTCCGTAATCCAGACCAACAAGGAGTAAGAGCAATCTTGGTTTATCCAATGAATGCCTTGATCAATTCTCAAGAAAATGAATTAAAGAAATTCCTGCAAAATGTCCCAGATAGTAATATTCGGGTGGCTCGATATACAGGACAAGAGAGCCTGAGCGTTAAGACAGAAATCCAAAACGATCCGCCCCATATCCTGCTCACTAACTATGTGATGCTGGAGCTAATGCTGTCGCGTACCCATGAAGCGAAGTTTGTCAAATCTGCAAATTTAAAATTCCTTGTCCTCGATGAACTGCATACCTATCGCGGTCGTCAAGGTGCAGATGTGGCTCTACTCATCCGCAAACTCAAACAACGCTGTGGTCAAAAACTGCTCTATATCGGCACTAGCGCCACCATGTCCACCCAAGGCGATCGCGATGATATCCGTAAAACGATTGCAGGGGTGGCAAGCAAACTCTTTGGTGCAGAGGTTAAAGCGGAAAATGTGATTGATGAAACTTTAGAACGTTCGATCGAGCGTGCTGAGCCTAATCTCGATGACCTAAAAGCAGCGATTACCTCACCATTACCCATAGAACCCAGCAATCTACAGGCAAATCTGGCTTTGTTCCGTCAGCATCCTCTAGCGGCTTGGATTGAGATGAACTTCGGGCTGAATGACGATCGCGGTCATCTGACCCGCAAAACTCCCATGTCGATCTCGACAGGAGCAAAGCAACTTGCCGAAATGACGGGATTTGCATCTGAGGAATGCGAACGGAAACTTACTGATGTCTTGCTATGGGGCAGTCATACCAAAGGGTTGACTTTCCGACTGCATCAGTTTATTTCCCAAGGGGGCAGTGTCTATGCCACGCTCGAACCCAAGAAGCGGCGATACCTTACCCTTGATGGACAATACAGCACCACAGGCGATCGCTTGCTATTTCCCGTCGTCTTTTGCCGTGAGTGCGGACATGATTACTACATGGTTCGTTGCGATCGCGAAAATCATAAAATTACACCGCTACTTCCCAATGCGATCGAATTTGATCCCGACAATTCCGAAATTCAAGAAGGTTATATCACCCTAGATGAACCTGACCTATGGCAAGAAGAAGATCGCGATCGCCTGCCTGACACATGGTTTAAGGTTACTAAAAGAGGCGGGCGGGAACCAAAAAAAGCAAACGATCCGCGTATTCCGCAAAAGCTGCGGATTCTAACCAATGGCACGATTACCGACTCCCTAACTCAAGGTATGCCCTGTTGGTTTGTTGGCAAACCTTTTAATGTATGTCTCAACTGTGGCATTGTCCATGATGGACGCAAAGCCGAATTTACAAAGCTCTCTCGTCTTAGTAGTGAGGGACGGAGCAGTGCCACCACTTTGCTCTGTCTTTCTACAGTGGAGCAACTTAAAGCAATTCTAGGGGAAGACGATCGTGCTGCCAAAGTTCTGAGCTTTACCGATAATCGTCAAGATGCTTCTTTGCAAGCAGGACATTTTAACGACTTTGTGCAGACTACATTTTTGAGATCGTCTCTCTATGGTGCTTTAGTTAAAGCCAAACTACTTACTCATGAAGCGCTTGCTCAAGCAGTATTTATTGAGATGAATTTGCCTGAGGATGTCTATGCTCAAGAACCAGCTCCCTTTGACACGAGCAAAAAGAATGAGAAGGTATTTCGTAATCTTTTGGAATATCGTCTCTATGAAGACCTCCGCCGAGGTTGGCGATTATTGCAACCTAATTTAGAGCAATGTGGATTACTCCAAATTCAATATACTGATTTGCAATCTGCTTGTGAGAATCAAGAACTATGGCAAGCATACGTCCATCCTATTTTACTTCAAGCCTCTCCTCAAGAGCGTTTTGTTGCCATCAAAGAGTTATTAGATCTGCTACGGCGCGAACTGGCGATCGACGCCGAATTATTGCAAGAAGACCGCGTAGAACGCTTACAGAGAGAAGTCGCTCAATCTATCCGCGATCCTTGGAAGTTTGAGCAAGGAGAATTGCTTTACATGGCAAAATCGGCAAGAGTCACCAAAGATGAAGTAAAAGAAGGCACTAAATCCTATGGTAAAGCGAATAAATATGAAGCGATCGCCCTTAGTAAACGCAGCCGTATCGGTCGGTTCTTGAGCAGTAGTGCTGCATGGTCATGGTTGACTGAATCCCTAAGTGAAACTGCCTATCAAGAATTACTAGAGAAGTTAATCACTGCATTACGCGCTTCAGGATTTCTTACAGGGGATGCTAAGAGCGTTCAACTGCGCCTCGCTAAAATCGAATGGCACGCTGTTAAACTCGATCAAATCCCCATTAGTTTACTTACTTCCAAACGTCTACAAGGCAGTACCAATAATCAAACCAGCACTAATCAATTTTTTCAAAATCTCTATCAACGAGATGCAACCCGTATTAAAAGCCTCGAAGGTCGAGAGCATACAGGACAAGTCACCAATGAAAATCGCGAACAGCGTGAAGAAGAATTTAGAAATGGCAAGATTGCCGCTCTTTTCTGCTCACCGACCATGGAGCTAGGAATTGATATTTCCGACCTCAATGTCGTGCATATGCGAAATATCCCCCCTAGCCCTGCGAACTATGCCCAACGCAGTGGACGAGCAGGACGCAGTAATCAAGAAGCCCTTGTCATCAGTTATGCTTCCGTCGGTAGTGGACACGATCAATATTTCTATCAACGTCAAGGACAGATGGTTTCAGGCGTAGTTGTACCGCCCAAACTGGAACTTGGCAATCAAGACCTGATGAAGTCCCATGTCTATGCGATCTGGTTAGCACATACAGGCGTTGATTTGCGAAATTCAATGAATCAATTGCTAAATATGGAGGCTCCTAACTATCCCCTCAATGACGATCTTCAGGTTAGATTTCAAGCCACAAGTGCAGGTGAAACTTTGCAGCAATGTGTGGAATCTGTGCGTGAAGTTTTATCCGATCGGTTCTGTCAATCCGATATCTCCTGCGCCAGTTGGTATAACGATGACTGGATTCTTCGTACCCTTGAAGATGCCCCCTATGCCTTTGATCGAGCTTGCGATCGCTGGCGTGATTTATATACAGCAGCCATTAAACAACGGGATGATGCGAGAAAAATTAGCGATCGCTTTGCCGCAGGAGGTATTAGCAAAGACGACAAAGAAAATGCCGAAAAGCTGGAAAGTGAGGCTAAAAGACAAATCGAATTGTTGATTGGGGCAAGCGGCAACCAAAATCGCAATTATTCTGAACAAGAGTTTTATCCCTATCGTTACCTTGCCACCGAAGGATTTCTGCCTGGCTACAACTTTCCACGCCGTCCCATTCGCACCTATCTTCCGTTTGATGGCGGAAGGTTTATTTCTCGCGCTCGTAACGTGGCAATTCGTGAATTTGCCCCTGCGAATATTGTCTATTACGAAGGTAGTAAATTCCAAATTGCCAAAACCAAAGTATCTGTCAGTGGTATTCAAGATCAGTATGAGCAAGCCGCCTTTTGCTATTCTTGCGGATACTTCCATGAAGGACAAGAGGGCTGGTCAAAAATAACCTGTGAGAATTGTGGCACTAAGTTAGAAGATAAAGGAAAATTGAGCGCCAAAACCCAACGGCTCTTAGAAATGAGTACCGCATCAACCAAACGTCGTCAACGCATTACTTGCGACGAAGAGGAAAGGCTCAAGTATGGCTACACCATGACTACGCATTTTCGCTATGCGTCCAATAAGCGCGAAGTTGCCAAAGTTCTATCTCAAAGTGACAGTAATGAAAATACATCTAAGAATCTAAAGGAATGCTTACTAGAACTCAGCTACGGCGAAACTGCCGATCTCTGGCGTGTCAATCGCGGGTTAAAAAATAACCGAGAAGAGATTGGCTTTAAATTGCATCCTAAAACGGGAGAATGGGGCGATAGTCAAGAAAAATCGTCAGCCATAAATCAGTTCAATAATCCTGAAGACTTACCCCATCATCAAGTTCTGCTTAAAGTACAAGAAACCTCTAATATTCTAGTGATCAAACCTCAGAATATTTCCAAGGAGAATCACGAATCATTTCTTGCCACTTTGCAATATGCTCTAGAGAGAGCTATTCAAGCGGTATATATGCTCGAAGAAAATGAGCTATCTTCTGAACGTCTTGGGAATGGACAATATCTTCTATTCTGGGAAGCTGCGGAAGGAGGAGCAGGTGTTTTATCGCAAATCATTAGTGACCCCACAGCTTTTCAACAGATCGCCAAAGAAGCTTTAGAGATCTGTCATTTCGCCCCAAATAAAGATAAATCAGAATGTTTCCAAGCTTGCTATGAATGTCTTCTTTCCTACAGTAATCAACTCGATCATGCTTTACTCGATCGCCATCTGATTCATGAATACTTAGAAAAGCTAACAACCAGCAATATCGAGCGACATCTCTCTAGTATGAGTAGAGAAGAGCAGTATCAAACTTTGCTTGCACAGACCGATCCCAATTCCGATTTTGAGCGCCAAGTTCTGCAAGAAATCTATGACCAACATTTA
Source organism: uncultured cyanobacterium (assembly GCA_903819605.1). Classification (GTDB taxonomy): domain Bacteria; phylum Cyanobacteriota; class Cyanobacteriia; order Pseudanabaenales; family Pseudanabaenaceae; genus Pseudanabaena. The sequence goes on from CAIJEA010000587.1 coordinate 8,638, forward strand.
AAGCTACCTGATTCTGCTCAGTATTTCATTGAAGAAGCGAACTTAAAACCCGATTTTATTTATCTCAAGGAAAAAATCGCTGTTTTCTGTGATGGCTCTGTTCATGACACTCCCGAACAAAGAGAAAAAGATCGACGCGATCGCGATAACCTCCGCCACGCAACAAATTTCTATGTTGTCACGCTTCGCTATGACCAAGACTGGCGATCAGAAATTATCAATCAGCTTAATTCCTATTGATCTAGGCAAAATATCTATGAACTGCCTCAAGAGCTAAATCATCTAGAAAAATTTGAGCAAATTGCTCATGGCAAAAATATCCAGATTGAGCGCATTATTTCTACAGGACAAACTACTCCGTCAGGACAATGGTATGACCAAGAATTTGATGAATGGGTAATCTTACTTCAAGGTGAAGCCGAACTTTCCTATGATGACGATACGAGATTAAAACTAAAAGCAAGAGATTATCTGCTCATTCCCGCGCATACAAAGCATCGTGTTGAATATACTAGTATCGAGCCACCCAGTATTTGGCTAGCCGTGCATGGCAATTTTCATATTAGCTAGTCCAAATCTCGCTTGAATCATAAAAATGTCCGCGCTGTTCAAGTTTGAAATCACCTAAAAGCAATCCCAACCAAACTTCTACTATTGGCAATTGTACAGACGTTTGCAAATCCATCAAACGCATAGAAGAAGAATTATTTGTAATACAATGCGCGATCGCCTCAACCCAAGCCGAAACATTCTCTGCATGAGCAGTACTCATAGCCAGTTCAAACTCTTCCTCCAAAATAAGCAAACTTTCCTGCTCTAAAAATTGAATCAAAATTTCCTTGTCAATTTCGCCAACAATCGAATTACCATTGTTTGCCTGTTCAGAAGCTTTTCTCGGCAAACTTTTCAAAGGCACAATGAACTGGTCAAGATCCACCACCATTGACTGACGTACATAACGATCGAAAGCATCATTAGCCATGATCGGCTCGACATTTACTGCACGAGAATGTAACACCTCAAATAGAAAATTAGAGCGATCGCAAAACAAATCCGCAATTTGACAAACCGCCTCCCCAGCTATTCGCAACTGCGATCGCATATCGAGATCGACCAAAGTCAAATCCAAAAGCTTAAACACCATGGGCAAATTCGCATCTTCAGGAGTTTGTCTCGCGGTCGAAATGACATCCCATAAATCCAACTCAAGCTGTTTAACTTTCATAGCCTCCCTGAAAATTAATTTGGATGACAAGGACAAGGTCGCAAAGGACAAAGCCAAGGATCGAGACGTTCTTGGCTGGCAAATTTCTTAATCCCATAATTTGACTCTAGCAAAACCAATACTTTCTGAACATAAGTATGAACTTGAGAGGCCACCATCCCCGCACAATGGATTGGTGGAATCGCCGCAAACTTTTCTTGACCTTTCCAAACCTGAGACGAGATCGCATGGATCGGTGTATCCGTTCCCGCCTGCCGATAAACCACTAACACCGCCCAAAATACTGACGCGAATTCATCAGCATTCACAACTAAATTTGTATCGGACTCACCTTGTTTGCGAGAACGAATCAGATTACGGCGATCGCTATGTCTCGCATAGGAACGGCGACTATAACAAACCGCAGGATTCCAACAGCGATCGCCATCATTGCCGTGAAGTTCTTGAGCCTGAGCCGCCGAAAGCATCGCACATTTTTTACACTTTTCGGGAATACCTTTAGGCATGATTTTGGGAAATAATAACTTAATACAACCTGTTGAGGTTTTGTGGGATACGCATAGAATAGGATACACAACCTATTTGTAAGGTTTATGGTCCATTGCTTCACCAGATCTGCGGGGTGGCGATGTTGTTGCTTGGCTGCTTCCCAAAAACTTGACAGTCACAATATCTAGTCATGGAATGTTCGTTCGAGCCAAGCCAAGCCCAAATCTCTCTCTTGATATTGGGGAGCACTATATTCTTTATTGGGTGGTGAAAGCCACGCGATAATGTGATCGCCAGCCAATGAAAATGAAAATCATACTAATTTTGGGATCGAAATGACAAAACCATTTAATGTAGAATCTTGCAATATCAATCTGTTGAAAGATTTTCAATTGACCCAGTTGTTGAAAATTTTACTTCATGCCGAAGCTTTTCGTTATGATCTAGCACAACGCGCTGTTGAAGTAGCTCTAAATATCACAACTGGGGATGGTGGAGAGGATGGACGGATCTCTTGGCAGAATGGAGTAGCTTCAACGGATTATATTCCAAACAGGCTTACTTTGTTTCAAAATAAAGCCACAGATATGGGACCAACAGATTATGGGAATGAAATCTTAGCAGAAGACAAAACTGTAAAATCTCAAGTCGATGAAGTTCTTAGCATTGGAGGTAGCTATGTTGTATTTACTACGCAAAAGCTAAATAATAAACAGAAAAAAGCTCGCATCAAAAAAATACGCGATACTCTAATCACAGTCGGCAAGAGCTATGCTTCAACCTGTGATTTGCATATCTATGATGCCAGCCAAATTCAAGGATGGGTAAATCTCTATATTCCTGCAATTGTTGCTGTTCAGCACTGGATTGGAAGACCAGCAGAAAGGGGTTTAAAAACCTTTGACTTATGGGGTGAGTATGAATACTTAAGCCGCCTACCTTTCACTCCCGTAGCAAGTAGAAAGGACATAATTACAACCCTAATCTCTGACTTACCAAAACCAAAATCTTGTTTTCGGGTAACGGGACTATCAGGGTTAGGTAAAACTAGAATGGCTTATCAGGTATTTGTTGAGTCTGAGGCAATTAGAAGTCTCTTGGTATATGTGGATGCTAATCATGC
>CAIJEA010000588.1 GCA_903819605.1 uncultured cyanobacterium
TGTCAAGACAAAAACTCGAAGAAAGTTTGCAGATTCTCAAACGTCTTCCCGACATCTCAAATATTGAAAGTAGCGAACAACAAAGCTTTGTTTTACTAAATCTTGGTAACTTGGAAAGAACTGAAGACAACGTATCATCTGCAATAGATTTCTACAATCGCTCCATTGAAGTTGCCAAGCAACCTATTACCAAATTGCAAGCAAAACTAAATCTGCTCAGTTTAAATATTGAAGCAGTGAAGTTTTCATCTGCTTCAGAAATACGTTCTCAACTTACTCCTGAGATCGCAAGTTTACCTACGAGTAGTAGCGGTATTCGCGCCCGTATTAACTATGGAGAAAGCACTCTTAAACTAACGAAATTAGCTCCTAAATCTGAGCATATAACTTTAAGGATAGAAGCAGCAAAAGTTCTTGCCGAAGCGATTAAGCAAGCACAATCCATTGGCGATCAGTCACTTCTCTCCTATGCATTAGGAAGTCTCGGTAGTGTTTATGAGCAATCTCAGCAGTTAGCTGATGCGATCGCTGTAACTGAACAAGCACTTGCGATCGCCCAAAGTATTAATGCTCCCGATATTGCCTATCGCTGGCAGTGGCAACTTGGTCGATTACTTAAAGCTAAAGGAGATCGAAAAGCAGCGATCGCTTCCTACACTGAATCGATCAGAAATTTAAAACAACTCCGCAGCGATCTCGCATTTATCAATCCCAATGTACAATTTTCATTTCGAGAGAGCGTCGAACCTGTATACCGTCAGCTAGTAGGCTTGTTATTACAACCTGATGATGAAACTAAAATTAGTGCCGATGATAAGCAAAAAAATCTCTTAAAAGCACAGGCAGCGATCGAGTCTCTCCAATTAGCTGAACTAGTTAATTTTTTCCGTTCTGACTGCCTTAATGCCGCTCAGGTTGATATTAATCAGCTAGATCGCAACGCTGCGGTTATTTATCCCATCTTACTTGAGGATCGCTTAGAAGTAATTATCAGCCTACCACAGCAGCCACTTCGTCATTATGCCTCTGCTATCTTGCCACAAGAGATAGATAGCATTGTTTCAGATTTAAGAAGTGATTTAAAAGATACTTCGTCTCAGGACTATCTTGAAAACTCTAAAAAACTTTATGACTGGCTAATTCGTCCAATCGACAGAGAACTAGAGAAATCCCATGTTAAAACTATTGTATTTGTGCTGGATGGCTCTCTTAGAAATATTCCCATGTCAGCTCTCAATGATGGCGAGAAATTTCTTATGGAGAAATATAGTATTGCTCTGACCCCAGGATTGCAACTAATCGATCCTAAGCCAATTCCCAAACAAAAAATAGCGGCTCTTACTGGCGGTTTAACCGAAGCTAAACAGGGATTTTCGGCTCTACCCAGCGTAAACAAGGAACTCCAAGAAGTAAGAAGCCAAATCCCATCTAGTACGCTTTTGCTTGATGCCAACTTCACAAAGGATAATATTGAAAAATCACTGGCAACCACTCCTGCTCCAATTATCCATTTAGCGACTCATGGCAATTTTAGTTCTCAATCAGAAAATACATTTCTACTGACCTATGATGGCAGGTTAAACATTGATAGTCTTACTCAATTATTACTAGCCAAAAATCGATTTGATGCTGAGCCAGTAGAACTTTTAATTCTTAGTGCATGTCAAACTGCTGTTGGCGATAAAAGAGCAGCACTTGGAATGGCAGGAATGGCAGTCAAAGCAGGCGCAAGAAGTACGATCGCTTCATTATGGTCGGTTGATGATGCGGCTACCTCTCAATTTATGACTGCCCTTTACAAAAGCTTGTCAAATGCTAATGTTACCAAGTCAGAATCTCTAAGGTTAGCTCAACTTAATTTACTAAAAGATGGAACCCATAGTCATCCATATTTTTGGGCTCCCTTTGTGCTTTTGGGTAACTGGCTATAGAGAATCAGAAAAGTAACAAAAATCAAGTAAAACAACAATGAAAATTAAGATTCTGCGTAAAAGTTTACAGATAAATTCATTTGATTTGATTTCTGCTCTAATTGCAGCTTTGTGTGTCAATTACTCTATTGCTAATACCTCTATTGCCCAAAGCCAGACATCTACAATAGTTTCTCAATCTCCCGCTCCTATCAATCCTCAAATTGTCACCCCATCGCCATCACCAATTCTGCCACAAACTCCCCAATTGCTTCCATCGCCCAATGAGCTATTAAAACCATCGATACCGCCATCGTCAAATCCTAATGAAAATACCAATGTCTCTGGGACGATCATTGTCAAGAGATTTATTGTAATTGGTAGTACAGTTTTTAGTACTGAAGAACTAGCTAGGGTTTTAAAGCCTTTTACAGAACGTCCAATCTCTTTTGCGGAACTCTTGCAAGCCCGTTCTGCGGTTTCAGACTTATATATCAGTAAGGGTTATATTACTTCGGGAGCTTTCATTCCCCCACAAAATCTTAATGAAGGTGTAGTCAAAGTACAAGTTGTTGAAGGAAGCCTACAAGAAATTAAGGTTTCAGGAAACACAAAACTTAACCCAGAATATATCCGATCGCGCTTAAATATTGCAACTGGCAAACCGCTCAATCGCGATCGCTTGATCGAAGCATTGCAAGTTTTACAAATTAATCCTCTAATCTCCAACTTATCAGCAGAATTAGCCGCAGGCGATCGCCCTGGGCAAAATATTTTAGATGTTAAGTTTACTGAAGCGAAAACATCTAATCTGCAACTGTCTTTAGATAACAATCGTGCGCCCAGTGTCGGTTCGTTTCGACGCAGAGTACAGTTTAGTGAAAATAATTTAACAGGACTTGGCGATAGTCTCACTGTTGGATATAGCAATACCGATGGTTCTAATGCCTACGATCTAAACTACAGTATTCCAGTTAATCCCTATAATGGATCGCTCTCTTTATTCTTTAGCAATAGTAACAGTAACGTCATTGAACAACCATTTAATGTTCTTGATATCTATTCAAATTCTACTGCCTATGACTTGACCTATAGACAGCCGATTTTACAAACTACAAGTCAAGAATTTACACTTGGTTTAACTGCCTCGTATCGTGAAAGTTTAGCGAGTATTCTCAAGATTCCATTTCCACTTTCCGCAGGAGCTGATAACAACGGAGTCACTAGGCTTACGGCATTTCGGTTCTTTCAAGAATATACTCAGCGCAGTAGTCAGTCTGTTTTTGCCCTTAGGTCGCAATTTAATGTCGGAATAGCGGCATTAGGCGCAACGCTCAACGATCAATCCCCTGATAGTAGATTTGTGTCATGGCGAGGGCAAGCACAGTATGTTAATTTACTTGCTCATGACACCTTATTACTTTTACGTGGCGATCTTCAATTGGCAGATCGATCGCTTTTGCCATTAGAGCAAATTGGATTAGGAGGACAAGATAGCCTACGCGGATATCGCCAAGATTTTTTGTTTGGAGATAATGGCACAAATTTATCCGTCGAATTGCGAGTACCTGTTTTGCGAGTACCCGAAATAGAAAGTTTGTTTCAGCTTACACCTTTCATAGATGCAGGGCTAGTTTGGGCTAGTTCGGGGCAAGCAAATCCTACGCAAAATAGTCTAGTTGGCTCTGGTTTGGGATTAAGATGGACGATGGGAAATCGATTGATCGGGAGATTAGATTATGGATTTCCGCTAGTGTCTGTGCCAAATAGCCGCAAGACGTTACAAGAAAACGGAATTTATTTCTCGCTAATTTATAACTTTTTCTGAAACCCATAAAAGATAAGTGGTGCTGAGCACCGCTTATCTTTTATGGATAGCAATAATAACTAATCCATCCAGCCAATATTTTTATTGTTTATACGCTGCAATTGTTCGTTAGAACCAGTTGGTCGTGTATAGGGTGTGCGATCGCGGTGGGGATATGGCTGTTCTACAGGCTGTTTGCGTGGAGTAGCTCTGTTTTGTTGTGGATTTTGCGACACCAATTGCGAGGAGATAGGAGCCTCAGCTACTGGTGTTTTAACAGACTCTAAAGTCTTGACCTTCTCTGAGAGTTGAATGTTCGCCTCAGCTAAACGCAAGTTATCACGTTTGACTTCCACAAGTTGTTGCTCCAATTCATTCTTTAATCCTTCAATAGCAGCTAGTGATTTCTGCAAAAGTTCAACATTAGTCTGACTAAGTTTCAAATCTTTTTGCAAATCAGCAGTTATTTGTGCGTGTTCCACTTCCCGTTTCTGCGCTTGTGCTAGTGTAGATTCGAGATCAGTAATCTTCGCTTTTGACGCATCTTCAGCACTGGAGGCTTTTTCTACAGCACTTATTGCTGGACTACTAGAAACTTTACTTACCGTATCAGGGATGGTTTCTGCCTTTACTTCAATTGTTTCATTACTAATTGGCGATTCAGTTTCTTTTTGTACCTCATCACGTAATAGATCTGAAATTCCGACTTTTTTTCTAGTTGACATACTCTTTAATGTTTTTTTATCGTTATTTAATTTTGTGATGTGCAGTGTTTAGCGCCCCGCAATTACTTTAAAATGTCGCGCCTTAACTCATCAACGACACGTCGATAATCAGCCTCAGCTTCTCTAGCATTTTTGCCCTTCCACTCAGTAACCAATTTCCCCTCTAGAGCAGCGCGTTCGTGAGCTTTGTAGGAGCGTACAAAAGCATGAAAAACTGGCACACCAACCTCTAGCAAAGTATTTTGAGCTTCAAGCGCTTCATTAATGCAGCGCGGATCGACTCGGGTGAGCAAAACTCGATGGGGGACTTGTGCAGGTCGAACAGTACTTTTTACAGTGTCAATCAACGCGGTCAAATCCATTGGTGCAGGTGGACTAGGTAAAACTAAATAATCGGCGATCGCTACTACTGTAGCTAATGCATGAGAATGCAAAGCTGGCGGTGTATCTACCAATACTAGATCGTAACTGCTAAGTTTCGGCAGTTTTCGCAAATGAGTCGGATCGATTTCTTTGGCAATATCAAATCCCATTCCCTGATCGCTACGTCCAACCCACCAAGTTAAACTACCCTGAACGTCAGCATCTACAACTAATACTTTAGATTCCTGCGCTAATATCCCTGCCAAGGCGATCGCCGTTGTTGTTTTACCCACGCCCCCTTTGCCATTCGTAACTACCACGATTTTTGGGGAATTTGCCATGCTGGTTGTCTCCTAATAAAAATATACGCGTACTATTAGCGGTTCAAATCGCCGCCAATCTTAAACTTTGCGTGTAGGTCTTCCAAATAAAACCGCGATCGCTAGACAGACTAAGCCAACATTGATAGAGATATCGGCAATATTGAAAATCGCAAACCGAATAATGCGGATATCGATAAAATCAACTACATAACCAGCAACAAAGCGATCGATGCCATTACCTGCTGCACCTGCCAAAATAAAACCATAGCCAGCTTGCTCCCATCGACTTAGATTTTTGCTAAAGAGTCCAAATATAACTAGTCCCACACTCACCAGCATTGAAATCCATTTCAGCCAATCAATTTGACCACTAAACAAGCTGAATGCAGCTCCTGTATTAGTGGCATAGGTAAAATGTAAAACACCATCTATTAATGGAACTGAATGTACTCCCTTGAGATATTGCACAACTAAATATTTAGAGGCTTGATCGAGAGTTAATCCCAAAATTGCCGCAGTCCAGTAGAGAGAATTCTCGATTTTGCCAGATGTCATAAATAGGAGCTAACTAAAACAATAACTAAAAAATAAGGATTTCTTTTTAGCCTACATCTCTTGTGTTATCAAATACTTGAGAAATTAAATAAATACTAAATTTGCGTCGTTGCCAAGACCTTACTGCCCAAAAATCTAACGCTTTACGTTGAATTAAAACCACAACTTTATATAGTGCTTTTCAATTAAGCGAGGAACAGAGGTTTGATTCCCCGCCTTCGGCGGGGAATCAAACCCGTACTTCACTAGACTGGGAAACGCTATATTTGAAAGTGTCACTTTGCATCACTCTCAAATATAAAGCTGTGGATTGCTCAATCGTATAGTGCGGTAAGAATTGTGAGCTGATTAACCCAGATCAATAAGACCTAGCCATGCCAATAAACCTTTGTGGGTAACAAACTCGATCGCTACCGCAATTATAAAACCGACCATTGCAGCACGACCATTTAAGCGCTCTGCGTAGGTATTAAATCCCATTTTTGGATCGGTAGCCTGTGGTACTTGAGTTGGTTCAGTCATGATCGAAAAATCCTGTCTTGCGTAAAACTTAATTCAATTTTAACCCATAGTGTAGAAGCACCGAAGCATACTGCCGCTCCTCTAAGGGTTTACGGTAGAGATGAGATTGTATTTATTCTGAAACTTTAAGTTTTGTTTTTGGATTGTAACGACCGATTTCTTGTAAACTTAGTTAAATAAATATGTAAATTCATAAAATTTTACTGAATTGCAGCTAGCAACATAGTGGAGTGTAAACTGGCTTGGAAAACCATAAGGAAAAAATTCTAGTTGTGGACGACGAAGCAAGTATTCGTCGAATTCTGGAGACACGTCTGTCGATGATCGGTTACGAAGTCGTCACCGCCGCAGATGGCGAAGAGGCGATCGAAGTATTTCATAAAGAAAATCCCGATTTAGTAGTTCTTGATGTAATGATGCCCAAGCTAGATGGCTACGGGGTATGTCAAGAATTACGAAAAGAATCAGATATTCCGATCATCATGTTGACAGCGTTGGGAGATGTCGCCGATCGGATTACTGGTCTTGAATTAGGTGCAGATGATTACGTTGTTAAGCCATTTTCACCAAAGGAATTAGAAGCTCGAATTCGTTCAGTATTACGTCGCTTCGATCGCAATGGCACATCAGGCATCCCTAGTTCTGGTGTGATTCACATCAATACGATCAAGATTGATACCAACAAGCGCCAAGTCTATAAGTCCGATGAGCGTATTCGCTTGACGGGTATGGAGTTTAGTTTGTTGGAGTTATTAGTCGGGCGATCGGGTGAAGCTTTCTCAAGAGCAGAAATCTTGCAAGAGGTTTGGGGCTACACGCCTGAGCGACATGTGGATACTCGCGTTGTCGATGTTCACATTTCTCGTTTGCGTGCCAAACTCGAAGAAGATCCCAGCAATCCTGAGCTAATCTTGACTGCGCGAGGTACTGGTTATCTATTTCAGCGCATTATCGATGGTTCTGAATCTAAACAAGCATAAAAAAAGACCTCCAATGGAGGTCTTTTTTTATGCTTAGGGATGCTCAGTAAAATAAGAACAAATATTTTGTGGCGCGGCGGAACCACAAAATATCTGTTCTTTAGAACCATAAAATAGTTTTAGGAATGGAAAAATGTGACATTAATAGGAGTTTAGGCTGTCTTATTAATTTGTATATGTAATGGGAACAAAGCTCTTGGCACTTTATTAACTGATTCAGTATTTATATAAACATCATTGACATCTTCGTAAATAGAGTTTAATTAGGCGAGAACCTTCCCCCCCAGTGAGTCAAAAGGATGGACTATGACATTCATCGAACGCAACAGTCGCTATTGGATTGAGGCAAAGGCAGGACTCAAAAACACCGAGCTATTTGCGAAAGCAACGAAAACGGCATGATAATAGGCAAAAATGAGTCAATACATCCGATGGTTTACCGATGGCGAAAGGCGTTATGCTCAACAACTATGGCAAA
>CAIJEA010000589.1 GCA_903819605.1 uncultured cyanobacterium
CCCCGCCACTCTCTTTTGGGTTTTATGTCTTAACTGACATGGCTATATCTTTTAATTTAAATGTTTGGCGATGTAGATTGCTATAGCCGAGTTTGGCGATCGCCTCTCGATGTTTAGCCGTGCCATAGCCTTTATTTGTGGCAATATCATAGCCTGTATAGATTTCTGCAAGTTCCACCATCCTGCGATCGCGCCATACTTTAGCAACTATACTTGCCGCCGCAATCGAGAGAGAAAGAGAATCACCCTTAATTACAGTCGTTTGGGGAATAGGAGCGATTAAGTTAAATCGTAAAAGTTGATTGCCATCGATTAGGCAATGATGGGGTTGAGGTTGTAGCTGTGCGATCGCTCTTTCCATAGCCAGTAAACTTGCGGAGAGAATATTCATTTCATCGATTTCAGCAACTGTTGCCGTGCCAATTTCACAAGCGATCGCTACTTCTCGGATGATCCGATCGAGATGATCGCGGCGTTTAGGTGAGAGCTTTTTGCTATCAGTCACCCCAAGTTGTTCTAATTCTGCTAAGCGATCTATGGGTAAAATCACTGCCGCCGCTACTACCTCCCCAAATAGACAGCCCCGTCCAACTTCGTCAACTCCTGCGACTGGATAATGTTTAATTTCTAGCGATCGGATATATTCTCGTTCCATAGATGGTAATTATAGGATAGGTAGCAATCTGAAATTTACACTAATGTCAAAATCATCGAAAAAGCATACTGCTCAGTTTGATCTCACTAACTACGCGATCGCTTCTATTGCCATTGGGACAATATTGATGGCAGATATGGCGATCGCCCAAACCTCTATCCCTCGATCCCCCGATCGCACAGAAGATTGTGAAATTCTGATTGTTGGTGGTGGTGTAGCAGGTACAGCAACAGCTTATGAAGGACTATTAGCTGGTCGCACTGTCTGTATGACCGAGATTACTGATTGGATTGGTGGACAGCTTACATCTCAGGGGACATCGGCATTAGATGAAGCCAAAAAACAGCGCAGCCTGTGGTTCTTTCCGCAAGGTTATACAGAATTTCGGAAGCGGATCGAGCAGAACTATGGAAAATTGAATGCGGGAGATTGTTGGGTTAGTGTTTCTTGTTTTATTCCCAATACCGCACAGAAAATACTAGTGGAGATGTTGCAAGAGGCTGAGCAAAAAGGTAATGGCAAACTGAAATGGTTTCCGAATACGGTAGTTAAAAAGCTGGAGATGAGTGCTGACGGGAAGCTGATCGATGGCGCGATCGCCATTCAACATAGCCCTGCACCAAATACGCCGCCCCTCAATACAGAGCCACTTTCACAAATTATCGAAGATGCCTACCGTTACGAAAATTCATCGCGATTACAAAAACAAGTAATTCGGTTTATTCCTTTAACTAATGCCAAGACAAAGGAGCAAAAGCGTCCAACCGATTGGTTTGTGATCGACTCGACGGAAACAGGCGAAATTATTGCTTTGGCTGACGTTCCCTATCGTTTAGGTATCGATCCGCGATCGTATCTCAATCCATCGTCACCAGTTACTGCTAATGATGCCTATTGTACTCAAGGTTTTACCTATACCTTTGCTATGGAGCAAACTCAGGAGCCGCAACCACAGCAGAAGCCTAGTTTTTACGATCGCTACTTACCCTATTATGGTTCCGATCCTAAACCCAACCTCGCCAACTTCGACAATATTTTTACCTATCGCCGCATCTGGAGTGCTGAGACCGAAAACCCCAAGAAAAATGCCTTTGGCGTTTCTGTAATGAAGGCAGGTGATATCTCAATGCAGAATTGGGTTTGGGGCAATGACTATCGCCCAGGTACTGACAAAGATAATCTGATCTATTCCAGAGAGCAATTACAGCGATCGGGACAATTAGAACCAAATGGTTGGATGGGCGGCTTACGGAAAGAGACTCTCCAAAATGGAGAAGAAATTGCGCTGGGATTTTATTATTGGTTGGTAGCTGGGACTACTGACTCACAGCAAAAAACTAATTGGAAAAAGCCATTCCCAAATCATCGTTTACTAACTGGTTTGGACTCGCCCATGGGAACTATGCACGGACTTTCCAAATATCCCTATATTCGCGAATCACGGCGGATTATTGGTCGTCCTTCCTACGGCTATCCTGAAGGCTTTAGTATGTCTGAAATCGATGTGTCACAAGTAGACTTTAGTACTGAAACCTATCGTCAAAACCTGTCTGAAGAAAACTATCGTAATTTATGGAATGCTCTAGCAGGATTAGGGGCAACTAGTGCGATCGAAAATAATACTGCTCCTAATCAAATTTCGCGACGTACCCGTTCAACCATTTATCCTGATGCGATCGGTATTGCCCAATATTATCTAGATTTTCATCCTTGCTTGAGTGAATATCCCGTTGAAACAACAGGAAATACCGAACGAGCAGGTGTACGTAATGGTCACGGAGCCGCTTTCCCTGGACAGATTCCATTGCGATCGCTAATTCCACAGAAGATAGATAATCTAATCGTGTCTGGCAAAAACATCGCCTACAGCTATATCGTCGCCGCAGGTTATCGCGTGCATTCCTACGAGTGGTCGGTGGGAGCCGCTGCCGCAACTACAGCATCTTTTTCTCTATCAGAGGGTCTTTTACCCTATCAATTAGTTGAGGACTTGCCTAGGGTGAATCCGAAACTCACACAACTACAGCAGATGTTAGTAAAAAATAATAATGCGATCGCTTTCCCCGATACTTCTATTTTCAACCTCAATTGGTCTGATTGGAAAATTTGGTAACAAATTCAGTGGTAATTCATGAATTGCCACTACGCCGAAATGCAGGTTTTAATAAAGTTAATGCTCGATAAATAAGTAGCTAGGCATAGTTAATTACACATCCAAACCCGTAAAGTTGCACCCCGCAGGGGCGCAACTTTACGGGTTTGGGTAATTTATTTTGTACATCTACTTACTAGTGATTTTTAAAACATTATCACAGCTTTAAAAGTCGCCGTAGTCAACTTGTAGACAGGTTAAGCCCAGATCTCGCCAAACTCTGACGACTTGATCGCGATCGTCTAAGACAAAGGCAACATTGTACTTATCAAAAATAAACTCATCATAAATTTCCTTCTTGACAATACTATCTTTACGCTGATCGCCTGACTTTCGCATGTATAGAGCCTCAAAAGAAATATTGTGCTTTTCCAACCATGCTAGAGTCTGAGGCTTGTATTTGTCCTCTCTGCCAGACACAAATACGATCGCCTTACCAGAAGTCTCTAAAATCGATCGCACTGGCTCATTCACCAAGTCCTGCTCGCATTTAGCCGCATCATAAGGACTGCGATCGCCCATTAAAGCGATCGTGCCATCGAGATCGCAGAGAATAGCATCAGGCAAATCAGGGTTATACGCAGGTTTTGATGCTCTAGGAGGTGCAATAAATTGATTGTACATATCACGAATTACCTTCTCTCCCACTGAATTAAATCGCTTCAAATCACGCTCAATACAAGTCTCCAGAGATACATGGCGAAAATCTACTATTTCTAGGACTGCTAAACCCTTAATTAGTTCTCTAATTCGAGCTTCATGCTTGGGCGCAAGATGTGTATTATCAACAATGACATGCTTCCCATTCTCTAAGGCGGCTTTGATAATTTGGTCTTGAATATTGAGAACAAATTTCTCATTTCCCTTTGAGTAATAGGAATTGTCCAGCATGGCGCGAAGCTCATCTTTATTTACGCGCTTGATGCTATTGGGTGCTTTATCGACCTTGTTCTTTGCCCATGTAGATTTGCCAGAAGCAGGTAAACCGATTGTGAAATAAACTGTCAGCATAATTTTGTAAAGCGAATTTTAGGAGGTAAATTAGTTATCGTCGTTATCCATAAATGGCTTTTCGTGGGCAGGCTTGATAGTGCGCCAAATGTAATCGCTGTAGTCTTTCCCATCCAACAGAGAGAATAGAATCGTATGATTCTGACAAGTCAAGATATGTTTTGCCATTTCTTTGCGATCGCTACGATCTACAACAGCCACAATCCTCTCAAAGTTAGCTTTTGCCGTATCTTCAATCTGTTGGTATTGAGCAATTAGACCAGCTTTAGTTTCCTTAACCCAATTGTAAAACTCATCAGGAACCCGCTCTAAAATATCTTCAAAGGGAGTTTTGTCACGCAACATTTCCCAAATTACTTTGCTAGTAACTTGTGTGAGTACGCGATGTAACTTCACATATTCAGCAAACTTAAACTTAAGCCGCAGCCCACTCTCAAAACGAATCACAAAACCCTCTTGATTTTGCCCGTTGAGATTAGCGATCGCCTCTAAGTCTTTTAATCCATCAAATTTTTTCGCAAGAGGAAATCCTAAATGTGTAAATGACTCAATCGGATGTTCTATTCCTGATTCTGTTTCAATTACAGCTAATAGTACTAAAGCTTCGTATGCACCATAATCGACGACGATGCGATTAGAAGGATAGATAATCTCAAACAAGTAGGTTAGCGATTTGTCTAGTGAAGGAATGGCTTCGCTATAAAGTGTATTTAATATTTGATTAGCTTTGATAGCTTGATCGGAGTTAAAGCTACCTCTAGAGGCAATATAAGGTCGATCTTTATACCAATATAAAATTCCTAGAGATCCATCAAGCTTCTCATAAACATTAAAAGGTTCGGCAGGTAAAGATTCTTTGTGCTCTTGCAGATTAAAAAATTTAGGTAATGGTCGAGATGCGATCGCCCCATCACTATCTAGAATTAAGCCTCGGCACTGCATTGTCTCAGGTGTCCACAGTCGATCGTACTGGGCTTTGGCAGTATAGTTATAGATAAAGAGTTCATTACTAGAATGAGGTCGCTTGGTGATGTACCCCTCTTCAATTAGTTGATCGATTTTCTCCAAGTCAATAGTGCTCATTCTACTTCCTCTAATTCACTCAACCTAATAATCAACTGCTAGCGATCGCCACAGTTATCATCATCAAACTAATTTTGGGGTTTGGAGTAACTTTGGTGCTCCAAACCCCAAAATTATGATAAGAATCCACCTTGAACGAACTTTCATCAAAACTGATTTTTATAATAAGAATTGCTTTAGCAAGATCGCTAGTATAAAACAAAACTCCAAAATTAGAAGGAGGAAGACATGCCCCATCTAATTTCTAAGTTTGGTTGCTATATAATCAATGCAAATAAACTCAATAAATTTGGAATTATGACTGTGGCAAAGGCATCACAACCTCTGAGAGTCCTGATTGTTGAAGATGACCCCCTAATCCAGCTTGGGCTAGAGCAGTCACTCTCTCAGCAGCCCAATATAACTGTAATAGGCATCGCAGAGGATGGTTATATTGGCATGAAAATGGCGCAAGAACTAATCCCTGACATTATTGTAATGGATATTGGATTGCCAAGACTGGATGGAATTTCGGCAACGCAGAAAATCAAAACATCTTTGCCCAATGTTCATATTGTGATGCTTAGTTCGCATACAGACGATACTGAGATCATCGCATCTTTATCGAGTGGTGCTGATGCCTATTGCGTTAAAGGTACAAGCACTGAAAGTCTCTTGGCTGCCTTTACCGCAGCTAAGGAGGGGGCAACCTATCTCGATCCTCAAATTGCCCGCAAAGTGATGGATCACCTCAAGCCAACGATAGAAACCGAAAATACGTCGAATTTATCACAAAGGGAATTAGAGGTACTGAAATTAATTGTTGAGGGGAAGAGCAATCCTGAAATTGCCAAAGTCCTCTATCTCAGTCCCAATACAATTAAAACCCATGTACGAGGAATCATGAATAAATTATCCGTTGACGATCGCGTACAGGCAGCAGTTGTTGCTTTGAGATCTGGCTTAGTAAGTTGAGTAAAACCCAAAATTAGTTTGGAGAGCTTTGCTCTCCAAACTAATTTTGGGTTTTGAAGTTATAAAATAAGCAATAATAAGCAATAAACTAATCGATAAAAACTGTGGCACATACCTTTTTAGTGCAACCTGGAAAATGGACTCTTGAAGGCAACTGGATTGAGAGAGACTCCATGCCTATTGGAGTTAAGGGGAGAACTTTAGTAGGTTGGTCAAAAGATAATTTCTGGTTCACGATGGTCACTAAGCTGACCTTTCCAAATAGCGATCGCGAAGAGTTAACTATGGCTTATAAAGGCAGAATTGATTCTGACGAACGCCGCTTTACCTATGTCGTCGATGATAGTTCTCTTGGCAAAGTAGAAGGTGAAGGTATAATTGGTCCCGACTCGATTACTCAACGCTATTGGGTAATGGGCGACAAAAAAATGCGAACAGGCTTTCAAACGCTCTATCGCCGAGATAATAATGTTTATTCTTTAGCTAGTGGCATTATCGCAGGACAAAATCTAGAAAGCACTATGGAAGCAGTCCTAACTCGCCATATTGACTAAAAACAAAAAAGGCTGACTAAGTCAGCCTTTTTTATTAATTTTATTAAATAGCGGATCTTTGCACCTCTATTTAGGGTTTAACGTGAACTTACGCTTTTTAGCTCACCAGATAAAATATCGATCGCCTTAGCAAATTGCGGGTCAGAAATAGTACCAACTAGATCGCGATTTTTATTAAGTTTTTCGAGATCATCCTTGGTTAACTCAATTACACGATCGGGCACAATACCTAAGTGATTGATATCGCGACCATTTGGAGTGTAGTACTTAGCGATCGTCACCGCCATCCCCGAACCATCGCTCAAAGAATGAACTGACTGTACCAGACCTTTACCAAAGGTCTTAGTTCCGACGATTATTGCACGCTTGTTATCTTGCAAAGCTCCTGACAAGATTTCACTAGCACTAGCTGAACCACCATCGACCAAAACCACAAGTGGCTTATCAGTTAAGGATTGACGGTTAGCAGTTAGCCGCTCATTTTCGCCCTTGCGATCGATTGTCGAAACAATTGTGGCGTTATCAAGCCACATCCTTGCAATTTCGGCACTAGAGTATAGCAACCCACCGGGGTTAGAACGTAAATCCAAGACAAAACCAACAGCACCCTTACTTATTTGGTCTTGGATTGCTTTACGCATATCGCTAGCGGCATTAGCATTAAACTGGCGTAAGCTAATGTAACCAACCTTACCAATACTGGTATCCCGTAGTTCAGCCTTAACAGGATGAATTTCAATCTTAGCTCTCTCAAGCTCAACGTCAAATTGGCGATCACCTCGCTTGATACCGAGCTTAACTTTTGTACCAGCAGGTCCACGAATCAACGCGACTGCTTGGTTAATATCCATGCCATCTGTAGATTTACTAGCGATCGAAGTAATAATATCCCTAGTCAAAACCCCAGCACGAGCGGCAGGTGAATCTTCAATTGGGGCAACGACCGTTAGCTGTTTGGTAGCATCATCCATGCCAAGCTGAATACCAACCCCCGTAAGTTCCCCAGAAGTGTCAATTTGCATACTCTTGAACTGCTCAGGATCCATAAAGCGAGTATAAGGATCGTCAAGCAATTTGAGCATCTCACGAACTGAGCGATAAGCCTCAGCCTTGGATGAATAATCTCGATTTTCTACATATTGCCGTCTGACTTGCCGCCAGTCAACTTTATTAAAAGAGCCATCGACATATTCCCGATTAATAAGCTGCCAAGCTTCATCAACAATCTCTTTGGGACTATCTCGAAATGCGGCGATGCTAGGGTTAGCTAGCTGAAAACCAACAACTGCGATAGCCGCAGCTAATGCTGCTGTTGTACCAAGTACAAGTCCGCCTTTTGCCATGTCAACTTCCTGAGAGGTTATATGAGTGAGGAATGCGAGATTTAAGAGTACACTAACTTTAGCACAGGAGCTTTTGAGCGTGTGATCAAATTAGGATTAAGGGACTCTAGTCTTCAATCTTCCGTTGAATCTAGTTCATAAACGATCCACTATAAAAGCCACTTCCTCCTTATGGGTTTAAAACTTAATGCCCAAAACGCCCCAAAATGTAGATAGTAATTAACAGATTTTGTGTCATATCAGACAATAATGTAACTTCTAATACAAATTAATGCCGTATAAGTTGATGAAATCAGTCTTGAATAATTTCTCTATGGTAACTACAAAAATGAGTTCGTAAGCGCTATAAGTTACTAGTAGTTCAGTGATGAAGTACTAGAGGATGCCATTAGATTGGCACTTATAGAACTCATGTCGCCTTATTGTGATGACAAAAAAACTTTGTGAAAGGATTGTGTCTGTGATCAAAAAATTTCTACTGAGTGCGTTGCTAGTCTTGTGGTTAGTGAGTTTTCCTTTTGCAGGTCAGACTTGGGCACAAGCAACCACCTCTCCGTCTGCTACAGCTAGCCCGACAGGAACTGCCTCTCCGACTTCTTCTGCAAGTCCTTCGTCTAGCGCATCATCAAGTGCTTCTCCGACCTCTAGCGCAAGCCCTTCGTCTAGCGCATCCCCAAGTGCTTCTCCGACCTCTAGCGCAAGCCCTTCAGCTAGCGCATCGCCAAGTGCTTCTCCTGCGCCTACATCGGCTCCAGCAAGTGGTGATGTAGTGACTTTGACGAAAGATCAAAAGGCAGCACTTGATAAACTTCTAGCTCCAGCACCTGCCGCTTCACCAATTAATTCTGGTGATACAGCTTTTATGCTAATTGCAGCAGCTCTTGTGTTGTTGATGACTCCTGGGCTGGCTTTCTTTTATGGTGGTTTAGTACGTACCCGCAACGTATTAAATACCATGATGATGAGTTTATTGCTTATGGCAGTCGTTGGCGTAACTTGGGTATTGTGGGGCTATAGTTTGGCATTTGACGTATCAGCAAAAGTTGCTGATTTTACCTTTGGTCAAGGTATTCAACAATTTATTGGTGGTCTTGATTGGACTTTTCTTAATGGTGTTAAGTTTGACGACGTAGATCCAGTTGGTTATGCGGGTACAATTCCCCATGCTGTATACATGGTCTATCAAATGATGTTCGCTATCATCACACCTGCACTGATTTCGGGTGCGATAGTTGAGCGTATGAGTTTTAAAGCTTACTTCTGGTTTATTCTACTATGGTCTACCTTTGCCTATTCACCTCTTGCTCACATGGTATGGGGAAGAGGATTTTTAGGTGCGCTGGGAGCCTTAGACTTTGCTGGTGGTACAGTTGTGCATATCAGTTCAGGGGTCGCGGCGGTTGTTGCTGTTTTAGTGGTTGGAGCACGTAAAGATTTTGCCACTAGACCACATACTCCTCACAACGTTCCCTACGTTCTTTTGGGAATTGGACTACTTTGGTTTGGCTGGTTTGGTTTTAACGCTGGTAGCGCACTCAGTGCTGGTTCAGTCGCAGCAGTTGCCTTTGTAGCTACAAGCGTTGCAACTTCTGCTGGAGGATTGACTTGGCTGTTGATTGAATGGGTATTACGTGGTAAACCAACTGCGGTTGGTATTGCTAGCGGATTTCTCGCTGGACTAGTTGGCATTACACCTGCGGCAGGTTTTGTGACACCAATTGGCGCAATTTTGGTTGGCTCAATCACAGCAGTCTGCTGTTTTATTGCCGTTAGTTTGCGTGCTAAGTTCAAGTTCGATGACTCACTCGACACATTCTCAGTGCATGGCGTTGGTGGAACAGTTGGTGCAATGTTGACAGGTGTATTTGCAACTAAGGCAGTAAACCTAATGAAGGATGCTAAGGGCGCAGATGTCCCTCTTGGTTTGATAGATGGTAATCCTGGTCAAATTTTGGTTCAGTTTTATGGAGTTGCTACTACCTATGTAGTTTCAGCGGTCGCAACATTTATTATTCTGAAAGTCTTACAGCTATTTATGGATCTAAGAGTTTCTCCTTCGATCGAAGAACAAGGTATTGATTTACCTGTTCACGGTGAAGAAGGCTACGGTAGTGATTTTGGCTCTGGTGTATTCGCAAGCTCAAAATCTTCTGAAGGTTAAAAGACTTTCTTAAAAAATATCAGGCTTAGGGAAGCACTTAGAGCGACTCTAGACCTGATATTTTTGTGTTAGTTGCCTAAGTATAGCTACTCCCCTCCCAGTGAATAATTAGGCGTGCGCGGCGAAGCAGCGTACGCCTAATTATTCACTGGGAGGGGAGTAGCTATACTTAGGCAACTAACACAAAAATATCAGGTCTAGAGTCGCTCTAAGTGCTTCCCTAAGCC
>CAIJEA010000590.1 GCA_903819605.1 uncultured cyanobacterium
CCCGAACCAATAAATTTGTTAAAAGCGTTGCGAAGCAACGCTTTTAACAAATTTATTGTGCTTCTTTTGATCGAAAACTGCTGTAAGACACAGCTAAATTAATCCAAGAGCTGCTAGTTGAGCTTGCGCTTTTTGCAAAGACTCTTGCCATTCGCGATCGCTAATACTATCCGCAACAATTCCTGCCCCGACCTGTCCCCAAATGCGATCGTTAGTCTTAAGTAAAGTACGAATCAGAATATTCAAATCCATATTTCCACGTTTATCGATATACCCACAGGAACCATAAAATAAACTACGTCGCTGCGGTTCTAGACTCTCCACGATTTCCATACAACGTACTTTAGGGCAACCCGTAATAGTTCCCCCAGGAAATGTGGCACGAATCAGATCGACCAAGGTGCGATCGCTTCGTAAAGTACCAACGACATTACTGACTAGGTGCATGACATGGCTGTATCGCTCGATCGCCAATAACTCATCAACCTTGACACTACCCCATTCACAGACACGCCCCAAATCATTACGTTCGAGATCGACGAGCATAACATGCTCGGCTTGTTCTTTGCTACAGGCAAGCAATTCGCGCTCTAATTCTAAATCTTGCTCTGTATTTTTGCCCCTTGGTCTTGTGCCTGCGATCGGGCGGGTTTCGGCATGGCGATCGTGCAAGCTGACTAGACGCTCTGGAGAAACACTGATTACTTCCCCCCAAGTTGTGCGCCAATAACTAGCAAAGGGTGAGGGATTAATTTTTTGTAAATGCTTGTAAAGTTGCCATCCATTTGTTGCCCAAGGATAGCCATACCGCATGGAGAGATTTGCCTGAAAAATATCACCTACATAAATATGATGCTTCGCTTTTTCGACCATTGCTTCATAGCCTTGTTGCTCTGGGCAATAGGTTATTGAATTACGAAATTGGGTTCCTGTCTTTGGTAAGGACACAATTTCATCTATTTCACGAGCTTTAGTAAGTTCATTGCTTAAGCGATCGCTTAGTTCAGTGAGTTCTTGGCGATCGCTTGCAGCCAACCAAACGGTTTGAGTTTGATGATCGATCACCGCAAAACTAGATGGCTCGTACCAAAATGCGACAGGAAAAGGTAAAGTATCAGGTTTCGTATAGGGCAAGTTCTCAATTTCCCATGCGAGGTCATAACCTAACCAACCTAAATATCCTCCCGTAAAAGGTAATTCATCTGGCATACCCGAATTAGAGCCTTGAGCAGTTTGCATCCGCGATCGCAATTTTTCAAGACATGGCAAAATTTTGCCAACAGCAGGAGTCCAAATCTGACGTGGTTTACCTGCTGCAATCGAGTAACGGGCGAGTTTTGAAGAGCTTTGAGCAGGACTTTCTAAGAGTACGGTAACTGGTTCGTGAAAATAAAGTGCTTCCCATACATCTGCCCCCGTCATTTCCGTAGGTAGCGATCGCTGCAACCACAACCAATCGGTCATAAGAAATTGAATAATTCAGTACCGTTTCATTAAAGCCTAAAAAATGCCCCACTTATAGAAAGGCGGACTCTTATAGCAAAGTAAGGTTTGCTTGGGACATAAAACCCAGTAAATGAGTTGCGACGCGAAGCGTCGCAACTCATTTACTGGGTTTTGGTTTCATTTTTTGCTGTGGTAGCGCAGCTTTTACCGCAATTATCGAGTAAATGAAACTCAATAAAAATCATGAAAGCGTTGCAAAGCAACGCTTTCATGATTTTTATTGGTTTGGGTTCGAGCGCAAAGCGCTATGCGAATCCCTACTCAAATTGAGTAGGGATTCACAGTTACAGATCACAGTGGCATACTGAAAGAAGACATACTTAGTGATCGAGCAAATACAACCTATGAGTCGCACTTTATTTATCGGAATTCTTGTTGTAATTGGACTTATGGTGTTGGCGAGTTCGCTACCAAATAAGTTCTATGGTGCAAATGATCGGAAGTTCATAATTATCACTATCGTTACTTGCATTATTTCCGCGATCGGATTAGCAGCATTTTTCAGCGTTCCTTTTTTGACCGCAAAAGGCTAAAACTACTAAAAATAGTCTAAATATGCTCTTTTAGGCTGCCAAAAGTTGATTTTCTAGAGATTAATACTTTGCTATAGCAGGATCGATGGCATAGGCATAGGCATCAATTCCGCCACCAATATTTTTGACATTGGTAAAGCCTTGATTAATCAACCATTGGCACATCTGCGCTGATCGCATTCCGTGATGACACAAAACCAAGGTTTCCAGATGGGGATCGAATTTCTCCTTAAAATTTTCTGCCCATTCTGAATATTCACTGAGTGGCAAGATTTCAAAGCCAGCGATCGCGGCAATATCAACTTCATCACGTTCTCGGACATCGATCAGTTGCAGATCTTGGCGATCACCAGCCAAACGTTCAGCCAGTTCTTGGACAGTAATTTGTATGATAGACATACGAGCAAAATATCTCTTAGGTATGAGTTAAAAACCTAGCATAAGACAGTAATGAGCCAGCCCATCGAAGAATTGTTACAAGATCTCAAGAGTGAAGATGAAGATGTACGGGATCGTGCAACTCAGGGACTTTGGGAAATGTGGTTTATGCAAAAGGGAATGCGCGGTTTACAAGTCTTACGTCAAAGTCAAATGATGGCTGATAGTGGCAATGTAAGACAGGCGGAGTTAATGCTAACCCAACTGATCCACTCGCAGCCTGATTTTGTCGAAGCATGGAATCGTCGAGCAGTTTTATTTTATATGCAGGGCGATTACAAGCGCTCTATCAAGGATTGTCAAAAGGCGATCGCCCTCAATCCCTATCATTTTGGGGCAGTTCATGGTTTGGGACTATGTTATGCCGCAATTGGCAACTATCACGAAGCAATCGCCACTTTTCGGAGAGCGTTAGAAATTCAACCCTATTCTCTAACTAACCAAAAATTGATTCTTGAATGTACAGCCATGCTTAATTAGTGCAAGCTTACTGGCACTTGTCAGAAAATGCTGGAAAAAATGATCTGACTTTTTATGTTCCATGAACTTGCTTGTTAATGCCTTGATTGTTGTCATGAAATATCAGGATATTTATCGTTAAAAACAAGTTTGAGTTAGATCGAAAATATGTAACAATCCTCGAAAAGCTTGCTAATAAATGTTTTTGAGGTTTACATCCATACAATAGCCTTGCATAACAAGTTTTAATAAACTGTGCTAACTTGTGTCCCATAGAAAACATTTTGTTCTTTAAATTTTTCTAGTGAGTCTCACCAAAGTGTGTTGAGTATTTTGAAATTAAGTAATCACTTTGGATTTTGTGTTGTTATATGTGTTGAGTACAAACTATTTGTTTGTTGACCTAATTAGATGGAGATTTAGTTAGGTGATTCCTATAAGGAATAAAGATATTTTTGACTTACTAGATTCTTTTAGAGAGCATATGGGGATTTACAAATTAAGATCTACGATGCCAAACGCATCAGTATCTTAATCTCTAGATCGTATTAATAATTAGTGAATTGTGAGGAAAACGATGACTATTGATGACGCACTCAATATTGTAGATTCGGTTTTGGGAAATAAGAGCCTCAGTA
>CAIJEA010000591.1 GCA_903819605.1 uncultured cyanobacterium
ACGATCGAAGAGTTCGGGATGTTGCTTCACATAGGAGAATACTAATTTCGCATCCTGAAGATTTTCTTCTGTACTAAAAGCTCTTGGATAGGATTCGCCAAATCCTCCTGAATCAAAGGTTACAGCCGCAATTCCATTACGCGCTAATTCCAAAGCAATCGGTTCCACCATCTCTTTAGAAGAACTAACTCCATGCCAGAGAATCATCGTCGGATATGGTGCTGTTTGATTAGGTAAATAAAGTCTACCGACAAGAACGAGATCGCGATCGTGGTGAAGATTAATGGTTTTTGTTGCGATCGCATGGGGATAAAAAGCTTGATAGAGTAGTAATCCAATACATAAGACAATCGCACCTAACCATAGCCCCAGTCTCGTAAATAATCTATGCATAGCTCTGCTTAGTCACAAAATTATCTTACAGCAATTGCCGATCAAACGAACCACAAGAAAAATTTTGAAAGCGTTGCGAAGCAACGCTTTCAAAATTTTTCTTGTTTTGGGTTTAAGCGCAAAGAGCTGTATCAGGGCAACCACACTCGTTTTTTAACATTTCAATTTATTTGATTTAACCCTCTGCGATCGCGATCGCAAAAAATAGTCTAATATCTTGCAGTTTTTTACATATACCCCTTAGCAAAACCTACCAGTAAAGCTATAAATAAATTAGCTTTTTTTTAATATTAGGGCTTGAAATATCAGGACATATAGATGCTATGAATGAGCAATTCAGGACGTTGGACTTCCAGCAGTTTAAACTGTACCAAAGACTTCAGGAGTTTTCCTTAGACGAGCCTGAATCTCAATTATCTTTTAGCAAGCGCTTAGCAAGAGACAATGTCTGGTCATTGACCTATGCCCAAAGAGCGATCGCGGAATATAAAAAGTTTGTGTTTCTGGCAGTTGTAGCGGGGCATCCAGTGACTCCCTCTGACCAAGTCGATCAAGTTTGGCATTTACATCTGAGCTATACGCGATCGTATTGGCTGGAGTTTTGCCCAAATATTTTGCAGATGGATTTACATCACAACCCAACTTGTGGAGGTTTAACTGAGGAAATAAAATTTGAGGACTGGTATATCAAAACTTTAGATAGCTATCGGCAATTTTTTGGGATGCCCCCTAGAGATATCTGGTCTACCCCAAAAGACCGATTTGGCAGAGATCTTTATTTTGTCCGCCTCAATATCCAGCAGAATTTTGTAATACCTAAACTCTCTACAAGGCATCTATCAAAGTTACACCCCAAACAGGTAGTAACTATCTCTCTTTTATTCATTACCGCTATTACTATTGCTAGTTGCCAAGCAGGTTTTAACAATACCAATCCATTAAACTACAATGGTTCGGAATTTTTGTCTTTCTATTTCCAATTATCATTATTGGTGATTTTCTTAGCTTGTTGTCTGAGCAATTATCTACGATTGCCTAGTACTAGCTCCGCACAACCACCTGAATCTCTCGATCCCTATGAAATAGCCTATCTTGTTGGTGGGAATAAACGGGTTTTCGATACCGCGATCGCTAGCTTTTTTCAGAAAGGATATATCTCCATAGAACCTCAACTTCGTAGGATAGATTGGATAGACCCTATGGAACCATTATCCCATCCTATAGAAAAAGCAGTTGCGGAAGCACTTCAGTCCAATACCAATATTGATAGCATTCCTAAATCAAAGCTATATGCAATTGAGACAATTCGCGATCGCTTACAAAATTGGAATCTTCTCGTTAAGCCACAACAAGCATTTATCGCCAAAATCTATCCAGTACTTCTCATAGCTTGCTTACTAGGATTAGGAATTGCCAAGATTTTAGTAGGAATCTCCCGTGGTAAGGATGTTGGTTTTTTGATTCCGTTGTGTGGGATCGTAGCGTTCGTCGGTCTACTTTTTAGCTTGGAAAAGATTCATCGTAGTCGTTATGGCGATCGCTTTCTCAGTAATCTGCGTAATAAAATGCCCAAAAAAGTCTTTGGTATAGATGACTTGCAACTTCCGCTTATCGTTGCACTTTTGAGTGTCGCAATTTTGCCAAATGATGCATTTGCCGATTTAAAAATCGTGCTTGCTCCAGTATCTAGCGGAGGTTGATGACTACTGATACGGCTATCCGCATTCCACGAATGCAAGCTTGACCTGCCATAATTTTTGGGTCAAAGGTAATGCGATCTAGTCCTGCTATTGTTTTCATTGTTTTTACCTCTTAATCTATTTTAATTGCTTTGTATTCTTGTTCTGTTAGTGCAAATTCTGGATCGATAATTTTTACTTCGTCATAGGTGAGTTGATAGAGTTTGTAAACTTAGAGATCGCCTTTTCTAATTCGCTAGTATCAGCACGGCGATCGCTTTACTCGTCTTGCAACTTTTCTAAGTCGGCTAGATCTTGTAGTCGCCCAGAGGCTAATTTATTTTTTTTGAGGTTGTCAAGATTAATAATTGTATAAACTCTTTGAAATCTTGGTTGAGCATTGTATTTGTATTGGTGATATTCTTGGCGGATTTGTTCGAGTGCTTCTAGGCGTTTTTGGGGTGTTTGTTGTTGCCAGTATTGGAAGTCGCTAGTTTGTTGTTTGAGAGAGACTTTATTAATGACTTTTTCCATATTTTTATCCTGTTTTAATTGCTGTGTATTCTTGTTCCGTCAGTTCAAATTCTGGGTCAATGATTTTTACTTCTTCATAGGTGAGTTGATAGAGTTTGTAAACTAAGCGATCGCTCGCCTTTTCTAATTCACTCGTATCAGCAAGGCGATCGCTAGTAGACTTCATTGTGAGTACCAATATCAAGTAGAACTATTGCTTCTGTCTGTTCTTGAGAAATTTCTATAGTAAATAGAATTCTACAGTCATAGTCACAGGAACAGGCTTTTAATCCTGCTAATTTTCCTTGCAGTGAATGAGTACTTAACTGTGTTGCAAAAACGTCCTCTTTCATCAATTGTAATATTTGAATTAGTCTTGGTTCAAGCTGAGAATTACGCTTGACAAATTTCCGAAATGCTCGTTTGAATTTTGGCGTTAAAACTAGTTCTCTCATTAGTCTTCTGCCAAAGTTGCTTGTAGTTCAGAAATGATGTTTTCTATGGGTTGAGGTTTTAGCTCTCCACGATGAAAGGCAGCGATCGCTTCTTTGGCATCTTGAGCAATTTCCTCTCGACGGGCTTCGATCATTTGATTTTTAACGATTTCCAAGAGCATTTCTCTTTGTTCAATTGAAAGCTGATTAACTGTTAAGATTGCTTCTTCTAATGTAACCATTTTAGATCTCCTAATAAGTTTAATTGTCTTGATTATAGTCAAATATCAAGGGTTCTATTCTTTCTACCTTTGCCTTTCTACTTTTTACTTGTCACCTCTCTCCTTCTACTATTTTAATCTCTTCTTCGGTTAACCCATAAAGTTGATAAACTAAATCGTCGATCGCCTTTTCTAATTCGCTAGTATCAGCATTAGGATCGCCTTTTTTAGCAGCGAGAATTTCTTTGACTTTTATAGATATCTTGTCTTCAAAATCTTTGTCAGTAATCTTAATAGGTATTTTCTTTAAATCATCTAATCTAATTTGTGGTTGTTTGCCTATTTCCATCCTAATAATTCTTTTTTTTCTAGCATAGTAAGTAAACAATTGCGAATTTAGCAACCCTAATATA
>CAIJEA010000592.1 GCA_903819605.1 uncultured cyanobacterium
CCGAACGCGTCACCCAGTTGACAACTCATCTCAAACTACACCCTAAAGATTTTTCGTCTCGCCGTAGTTTACTAAAAATTATCGGTCAGCGTAAGCGTTTACTCGCTTACGTTCGTAACCAAGATCGTGCTCACTACAAGCAACTTATCCAAAGTTTAGGCGTAAGAGGCTAGTTGGCATGATCGCTTCACACTGCAAAGTGTCAGTAAAGAAGCAAAAGTGAGGAGTAAAAGTGAGTAAACCGACTACAGAGCGTATTCCTTTTGAGCCAAATAATCGCAGTAAAAAAGTGAAGGAATTAAAAAAAGTACCTTCTACTACTGTAAGTAAAAAACAAGTAAATACCCCACCAAAGCCTAAGTCTGAGTCGCAAGGTATACCTGACGAGATAAATCGTCGTATTACCAGGCGCGCAGCTCTTTTCTGTGGCATTCCAACAGGGCTGGGTCTAACAACGTTTGTTGTTAGCTATATTCTTGTTAGCAAACATATACTTGATTTACCAACTTCAGCGGTTGTTTTATTAAGTATGTTGTTTTTGGGTATAGGAGTCTTAGGACTTAGCTATGGAGCTATTTCTGCTTCTTGGGATGAGGGACGTGTTGGTAGCTGGTGGGGCTACGATGAGTTTAGAAAGAACTTTGGACATTTATCCGAAGCTTGGAAATCGCAGCAACAAATAGCTAGAGCTGCTCAAAAGTCTAAAGACAAAT
Organism: uncultured cyanobacterium; assembly: GCA_903819605.1. Lineage (GTDB taxonomy): Bacteria > Cyanobacteriota > Cyanobacteriia > Pseudanabaenales > Pseudanabaenaceae > Pseudanabaena. The sequence continues at coordinate 714 of CAIJEA010000592.1, forward strand.
AGCTAAAAAAGCTTCGCTTTTTTAGCTATTCAATATACAAAAATAGAGGAGCAATTTTTGTTCCTCTATTTTTGTATTTGATTTATTTTAGTAATCTTTGCAAAATCGTTTCATGAGTTAAACCTTCAGCAAGAAAGGATTCAACGATTTGCAGCCGTTCAGGTAAGCCGATGATGTATGTATTATTGTTAGCGCCTAGAGATTCGCAAGTTGTCTGTACAGCAAGTAACTCACGACCCGTCAGACGAGTAAAAAATGAAGTAAGAATACCTGATTCTAGATATCCAGTTGGCAATGTGTTGCCCGCAATTTCACGTACATAGGGAGAATTAGTTGTTTTAACAAAAATAAACCCTTGAGCTTGGTACTGTGGATCAAATTCAAATTTGCCCCAACCGTGAGTTTGCCAACATTCTTTTAAACTCTGAATAAACGTGATCATATCCATCTCAGCAAGTGACTGAGAATAATATTCTTCGAGGGATTCAGTGAAGCGTGTATAAAAGTTTTTGCCCCACCACTTACCACAGTTAAACAAAACCAGTCTTGATGCTTGTCCTGTTTCCTTTGCTAGTCCTGCGTAAAGTGAAGAGATTAATGTGTCAGGGACTGCTATCAGGCGATCGCCACGTCTATTTTCCAGCATTCCAATTTCTAGATCGCCTTTAATGTAGGCATTGTAGTCAAAGAAATTGGCTGGGACGCGATTTTCCTTAATAAGATCGGCAACAGAAATCATGGTGGTTAGTCTCTAGTAGATTAGTGTGACTTGGGCAGCAGTAATCAAAGGCTGAAGCATGGAAAGTTGAGTAGGACTAAATTGTTGGCGAAGTAACTGGTTGAGTAATTTGTAGAGAGTCTCATTGAGACGGCGCATATCTCGCATAGACATAATACCTTCCAACCAATTAAGAAGCCTTTCCTTTAAAAAGTTCTCGTCGTTTAACAGCATTGCCATCGAGCAGTAGCGTAAAACAAGAATCAAATTTTTAATCCCAGTTTCTAACTCTTCATCTGTTATATTTGGCAATTCTGTCGGTACTTGATCGGCAACGGTTTGCAAAATGTCAATTTCGCGATCGCGAATCAATTTATAAAGCTTTAGGCGTTCTGGTAGCGAACTAACGTAGCTTTCCATCAGACCTAGCTCGTCTGATGCAAGATAGCGATCCTGTGCTTGATTAATTAGTTCTTGAATCTTCGGAATCATAATTCTTGTATTTAGAATGATCGATATTTTGATTTTCTATAAAAAGTAGCAACAGATATTTGTTAAGGATTAGTGATTAAAATACATCTTTCTTAGAGATGTTCATCCTAGCCAATTGTCAGAAGAATTTAGAAATATCGTCGAGAAAGTCTTCAAGTGTTTCGTTACCTTCATCCACTATAGAACTATTATTTGGCTTAATTTCAGTCACTGTAGAGGCAATTTCAGGAATTCCAGTCCAAGATACAGCTCTAAAATACTCCCTTACAGGCATCAATAGGCTTAATAGAGGAGTACTGCCATTTTTACTAACTGAGGCAGGAGAGATTGCTCTATTTTCCCAATTTACGTTTTGCCAAAAATTGAGTAATGGCTGTAATCGCCAGTCTGGACTACTCATTTTAGGAACTCTCCATTGCGTAAACGACCTTCGATATCACGAGTTGTAGCACCTTCATTGAGCCAAAATGAAGCAGCATCAATACGGTTTTTACCACCGAGCAAGAACTTACAGTAGTTTTCTCCCATTGAATAACATTGGATTTCAATGCACTCAAGTTCTTTATTCACGAGATGCGTAAAGAATCCTGAGAATAGCCCTGCATACAGATGACAAACTGGCTTTCCTACATCACCAAGACTACGAGCAACAGCTGAGTCAAATACACTAATAAACATAAATCCTTGCTTGCGATCGCTCATATCTACTTGCCACCGCCCCCAGCCTTGCGAAGTAAATGGCCACCACCAAGTTTCTAGCAAAAAAGGTAAGTTAGTTTGACGAATACTACGACCAAAATCTTGCTCAAACCATTTGGTAAATACCAGAGCATCTTGCTGTCCCCATTCACAACCAATCGAATACATGACTGCTGCTGAAGCTTCACCCACTTCGTCTTCCAAGCCCTCTTGCAGTCCAATTATGAAGTCTTCACTGGTAAAAATATTTCTTAGCCCGTTCCAGTCTTGAATAATTCCTTTCTCAAGATTGGGCTGAAAAAAGTCTTGTAGACTATAGTGATTGTTTTTCCTTTTATGTTTAGATGCGATATTTGGGCGATCGGTAGCAACAGTCATAAGTAAATACTCCTATCCAAAAAATTATTGAATTTAACATTAGGATTAATAATTAGCAGATCAAAAGATTGCTTAAGGATCGCTATTACTTTTGCTCAAAAATATCGGCTCTTTTGGTATTTGCCAATTGTTCACCTACGCTGAAATTAGTGTTTTCAAGTTGACGAACAACAGAGCGGGTAATTAATTGTCCAACTTCTACTAAGGTCTGACCCGTGATTGGACTAAGTAGGGGTCTTTCGCAACGTCGCCCAATCAGAGCTTCGATATCTTGGATAGACTGAACATACATCCCAACAGGTAGTTCAACAACAATACCTTCGCCTATTACTTTAGCTTGACAAGCAAGTCTGGAGTTAGGCTTACAGGTTGTAATTACTTCTAAAGTACGCTGCTCTCTTTTACCCATTGGGCTTAGAGATGTCATACCGTCTTGAATGTAAACGTGACAGGTTGCACACATGCCACGACCGCCACATTCTTTTAAAATGCTTAGCTCTTCCCCCATTAAGCCAGATAGTAATGCACCATTTGTTGCAATATCTGCTGTCTGGGCTATAGGCTCAATTCTTACACGCTTAGCCATTAATTAGCCTGCCTCTGCAATTGTTCCCCTTCATATTAAAGAATAGTTTAACTCATTTGATGTGTATACGTAGAGTAGTTTCCGACAAATTGCTTAGAATTGTTAAGCAGAATTAATCAAAACCCAAATAATTACAGGCGGCGCTTCGCGCCGCCTATAATTATTTGGGTTTTACATCCTAAGTACAGCTTACATTCCGCTATAGCAGTATTTGTTTTTGGCTGACATCAAGGCAATCTTGTTCTAGCATTTGGTCAAAATTACGAATTACCTGTTTGCATCGTTTGATATAGGAAGTCAACCACAACTGAATTTGTTGCTTCTGCTCTAACGTACAGGCTATCCCCGTATGCTTTGGATATGATATTTGCCCATTGCGATCGATTTCAAATTCAGCAAGCCAAGATGAGTCAGGACGACTAGACTTCCAATAATTGGTAACTACGACTTTGCCAAGATATTGAGTTGTGAAGTTGCTAATTTTGTTTAAGGTAGCTAAAAGTTCATCTAACTTATACTCTTGAGTACCAGTTTTCGTTGATACTTGCTTAGTATTACTTTTGGTGATTTGTGTAGGGTTATTATTAGCAACAACCTTTGCAATAGGTACTGAGATAGAAGATGCAGGAGGTGTTTGAGGCTGAGCTATGTTTGACCGAATTTGAACATTGGTATTCGCGGTTGGACTGGAAGTTCTTTGGGGTTGACTATTTGTTTGGTTTCGTGTGTCTGATACTGAGCTAGGGGATATGCTTGTCTCTAGATTGGGATGAGGATTTGAATTAGTCGATCTGTGTGAGGTTGATTGATCCTTAGATGTTTCCTTTGAATTACTGGCATTCCAGTTTGATCTGGGTAAAGAATGCTGAGTCACCGAACCTAATAAGAGCTTAAAGTATGCGACTGTGTTGTAAGTATCCGTTTCGATCAGGTATTTGATTTTGGTGATGCTACGTCTATAAACAACCAAGTCAATGACCCTATCTGCAAGTACTAGTAACACTAACCCATGGGTTAGCTTGTAAATGAAAACAATATGATCGGCAAAGTGAAACTCAAAGGATTCAAATCCCTCTGGCACATTTTCCACAACTTGTAGCACACCTTGACCTAACGCTTGCTTTGTCCTATCTAATACTGCATCTAGCCCGTAAAAATAAGGACGCATTCGACGATTTGTGAGGGAAATCCCCACAATGCCTGCTGAATTCAAAAAATCTTGAATAACCTCCCGACTCATCTTTTCTCACGCTGCTTCTATGATCGACATACCGTTCACCCTAGACCAATTACGCATTCTCAAGGCGATCGCTTCTGAAGGTAGCTTTAAACGAGCTGCCGATAGCCTGTATGTGTCACAACCCGCCGTTAGCTTACAAGTCCAACACCTAGAGAGACAGCTAGATGTACCTTTGTTCGATCGCGGGGGGCGAAGAGCACAATTAACGGAGGCAGGACAATTACTACTTTCCTATGGCGATCGCATTTTAAGTCTTTGTCAAGAAACTTGTCGCGCCATTGATGACCTACAAAATCTCAATGGTGGAACATTGATTATAGGAGCTAGTCAAACGACTGGAACCTATTTAATGCCTCAGATGATTGGCTTATTTCGTAAGAAATATCCAGAAGTCTCAGTACAACTCCATGTTCATTCTACAAGGCGAACTGCATGGAGTGTTGCTAATGGACAAGTAGATTTAGCGATAATTGGCGGAGAAATTCCTGCTGATTTGCTGGATTCTTTAGAGATTACCCCCTATGCTGAAGATGAACTAGCGCTAATTCTACCAACTTCCCATCCGCTTGCTCAGGTTGGCACATTGCCGATTGAGGAATTGTATAAGCTGCAATTTATCACCCTTGACTCTCAATCAACAATTCGTAAGGCGATCGATCGTGTGTTACTCGATAGTGGCGTTGATCCTCGCCAGCTAGCGATCGCCATGGAGCTAAATTCGATTGAGGCAATCAAAAATGCGGTACAAGCAGGTTTAGGAGCGGCTTTTTTATCGGTAACTGCCATCGAAAAAGAGCTGCAAATGGGAGCATTGCATCAAGTACGGATTGATGGACTGGTAATCAAGCGGATGTTATTACAAATCCGTAATCCTAATCGCTATCGATCTAA
>CAIJEA010000593.1 GCA_903819605.1 uncultured cyanobacterium
CCAATTGCTACAAGAATTAGATCGTTGGGATCTAGAACAATTACTATCTGGAAAATATGACAAATATGACGCAGTACTAACAATCAACGCTGGTGCAGGTGGTACTGACTCCCAAGATTGGACAGAAATGCTATTGCGGATGTATACCCGCTTTTGTGAAGATCAAGGCTACAAAGTCGAAATTTCAGAAATATCAGAGGGTGAAGAAGCGGGGATAAAGTCGGTAACTTTGCTCGTGCATGGACGCTATGCCTATGGTTATCTTGCGCCCGAAAAAGGCACACATCGCCTCGTTAGGATCTCGCCGTTTAATGCCAATGATAAGCGCCAAACTAGTTTTGCTGGAGTTGAGGTAATGCCATTACTGGAAGAAGATGTTGATTTAGAAATCGATCCCAAAGAGTTAGAAATTACGACTACAAGAGCAGGTGGCAAAGGTGGTCAAAACGTTAACAAAGTTGAAACAGCAGTAAGAATTACGCATTTACCTACAGGCATTTCAGTACGCTGTACTCAAGAGCGATCGCAATTGCAAAATAAAGAAAATGCGATGCGACTGCTTAAGGCAAAATTGTTGATTATTGCCCAAGAGCAACGCGCCCAAAAGATCGCCGATATTCGTGGTGATATGGTGGAAGCGGCTTGGGGAAACCAAATTCGCAATTATGTGTTCCATCCCTACCAATTGGTCAAAGATTTACGCACAGGTGAAGAAACTACGAATATTCAAAATGTCATGGATGGCGATCTAGAACCTTTCATTCAGTCATATTTGCGGCAACAAAATCAGCCACTTTAAGTCAATATTTTTTAAGGCTACCTGTATAAACTATTTTTCTCACAATTTTGCTTTGGCTAAATCTAAGAGAAAATTTAATTCAGATAGGCATTAAATTTACGTCCTTAGTGTTTTTGGCGATTAATGGCGATTGATTATGAATAGTTGGGATCAGAGGCATTCAGCTTATTTGAAGCATTATTTCAAAAAGTATCTAGGTCAGGGAATAGGCAGTACCAGCCTATTCAGTCTATGTATGATTATGGGCGCGATAGTTGATTCTCCGAGCGTCAATAATCAACTATCTGCATTAGCTGAAACATGTATCAAACCTTCATCTTTACAAAACTTTTTAACTAAAGTAACCTTTGGCGATGATCATATTACACGTTATGCGGCCGCAGCTAATGCGATCGAAAACAAACGGTTAGAAATTTTTCGAGCTGCTAAAAGCAATCCTGATTGGAGCAATATTGCAAGTTTAGCCGAATCTCAGCAAACTAAAGTCTGCGATCTTTCCAACCGTCCAGAATTTTTGCAAAATCTCTGCAATCAATTAATGAGCTACAGCGAAGAAGAAATTTGTCGCCATGGTTTTACCAATAAGGAGTTTAATCAAATTACGCTTGAGCAGATGCAAAATGCTCAGCTTAGAAGCTTGATCCAAGATAAGCAGATACAATTACGCGGTAAGAAATAGTTTGTAGGCATTGCCAAGCGACGATCTGGGTTTAACTACGAGGGGAAATACTCCTGTGATTTACGATGTAAGCACATTCTAGGAAAAAGAAGTTAGCACCCTATCTGCTTGCGGAGGGTTTGTTACAGCTATAAAGACATCAAGCCCAGAAGAGAGTTACGGCGCAAAGTGCCGTAACTCTCTTCTAGATTTTGGTTTTGTCCAAACATAACTGGCTACTACTAAAAAAGAGTTGGGTATTACCCAACTCTTTTTTTAGTTTGTTTGCTAAAACGACCAAAATCGTCTATAAGAAACAAGGCAAAAACAGACATCTAAGATATTCGTAATGATTATTTTTTCTTGTCCTATTGACAACGGTCACTTACAGTCTATAATCCCTCCATTGTTTAGTATGCCCAGTGCTACAAAAGCTACAAAACTCGTAAAGACACGCTTATGTTCGGCTTAAAGTTTGGCGGAAAGTCTAAAAAAGGCATCGGAATAGAAATTACTTCCGAGAAAGTTAACCTAGTTCAATTGCGCCGTAAGGGGCAATCCTCCTATAAGTTGGTGACGTATGGCAGCACCGAACTTCCTGAAGGAACCGTTGAAGAAGGACGCATTCTCGATCCTGTAGCGCTGGGAGAAGTCATTCGCAGTTTGCTAGCAGAAAAGAAAGTAAAAGTAAAAAAAGTCGCGACGGCACTTCCCGGTCGTGAGACGGTAAGTCGCTTGATTCGATTGCCCGCAGAAATTCCTGATTTGGAATTGCGTGAAATGGTGCTTAATCAAGAAGCTAGTTTGTACTTGCCATTTCCTCGTGAAGATGCTGATGTTGATTATCAGAAACTGGGCACATCACTTGATGATGATGGCATTGAGCGAATCGAGATCCTCATGGTGGCAACGCCTAAAGAGGTCACTGATAGTTATATGCAAGCTCTAGAAATAGCTCAGCTACAGGTAGATATCGTTGAAGTCAGCAGTTTTGCCCTAATTCGAGCAATGCATAACGAGTTGGCAAGATTTAGCACGTTAGCGGAAGCAGTAGCGATCGTCGATATCGAGTACGAAGCGACTGAAATAACGGTAACGGTTGATGGTGTGCCTCAGTTCTCTAGAACCTTTCCCATCGGTACAGCTCAAATCCAGAATGCTCAGTTACGGGCAATTAATTTGCCTCCTCGACGGACAACTGATATGGAGATGTTGAGTTCGACAGTTGTACCCGTGCAGTCAATGGACACTGCAAGTTTAGCAGGTGGCGGATCTGGTACTCCCGGTGATGCGGCAATTATGCGCGTTGTTGGCGATCTATCCGATGAACTGCGCCGTTCAATTGATTTTTATACCAGCCAATCCCCAGGATCTGATGTTGTACAACTTTTGATTGCAGGACCTGGTGCTTGTATTGGTCAATTAAATGAGTTCTTTAGTCAAAGACTCGGTATTGCGGCAACTGCGGTAGATCCACTCACTGCAATGGGCGTATCTGTTGATGGGGATATTCCCATCCA
>CAIJEA010000594.1 GCA_903819605.1 uncultured cyanobacterium
CAAGTTGTCTAAGTGAAAGATTCTCAATATAATTTTCTTCCAAATATTCCCGAACCTGCGTAACTGCTTGAAGTTCAACATCTAATGAACTGACTCGAAGAGATGATCCTGTTTTTGATTGCGAACGAATTAAGCAGATCAGAGTTTGCAACAATTGAGATTCCTGCTCTAAAGCAGATGAGGCAGTTTCTAGAACATCGAATAGCCTCTGAACCTGTCGCAGAATTTTCTCATCATAAATAATAGGATTTTGAAAAAGCGGGATTTGGTGCGATCGACCTGTTAACTCATAGTTAGCTTGCTCAAGCAATGCGATGCTGGGATACATGATGCGTTGGCTATAACCTATTGAATTTTCAGGATGGCAGGCGTGAGCATCATCAGGATTAATCACCACGACTGAACCTGAACAGATTGGAAATAATTTGCCCTTGTATCTGAGTAATGCCGATCCTCGTTCAATAATTCCGAGGGTTAAAGTTTCATGGGTATGTCGAGAAGATGAGGAAGTCATATCTCTAGCATGGAAAATTTCAAGGTTATCAAGCTCTGGGAGGCAGAAAAACTTAGTTTTATTTACATCTAACGACATAGAGTTATTCAGTCCGATTCATCAAACATCCATCTTCCATGTAAATAATGCGATCGGCAAGATCGAGAATGCGATTGTCATGGGTCACAAGGAGAATCGTACAGCCTTGCTGTTTGGCTAATTTCTCCATAATCTCCACCACATCTCGTCCTGATTTTTTATCCAGAGCCGCCGTTGGTTCATCGGCAAGAATTATTTTCGGTTGTCCTACTAAAGCACGGGCGATCGCTACTCTTTGTTTTTGTCCTCCCGACAAGTCGCTAGGATAGTAATCCAATCGATGAGACAAACCCACCGCATTTAAAATATCTCGAATGCGTCGATCTGCTTCTTCAGTAGTGACATCATGCAGTTCTAGCGCCATTTCTACATTTTGATAAACCGTGAGGAAGTTCAATAGATTATGGGCTTGGAAAATATAGCCAATATTGCGACGAATCAGCGTCATTTGGTCGGGAATCGAATCAAGCAATTCCTGCCCTAAAATCTTGAGGCTACCCTCTTGAGGCGATCGCAAACCACCCATGAGCGTGAGCAATGTCGTTTTCCCCGAACCCGAAGGTCCCGTCATAATCACAATCTCCCCGCGATCGATTTGCAGATTAATATCATACAAAACTTGCTTACGGAGAGCATCCTGACCGTAGTAATGATTCAGTTGCGTTACGGAAATAGCAAATTGAGAGGACATTGTTTTGGGATTACGAGTTATTAATTACGAATTACGAATTACGAATTATCGATTACTAATCAAAAAATATCGGCTGGATCGGCGGTTTGAATTTTTCTGACGGCAACTGCGGCGGAAACGGAACACATGATGGCGGTGAGAATGAATACAAATGTGATTCGTCCTGCATCCATTGCCATTGGTAAAAGAGTAGCGATATGGGTGATTTCGTAAATTCCCCATGCCATCGCTGTGGCGGGAATGAAGCCTAGGACAGCGAGAATGAGGGATTCTTGGAAGACGACAATCAGTAAATAGCGATCGCGAAATCCCATCGCTTTGAGGGTGGCATATTCGGGTAAATGGTCGGTGACATCGCTATAGAGAATTTGATAGACGATTACGGCTCCGACGATAAAGGCGATTACGACACCAAGATCGAAGGTATAGCCTACGGGCGTACTGGCATTCCAAAAGGCTACTTCGGCTTTGGCGAAATCTTGTCTCGTCATAACTTTGACATCGTTGGGAAGGAGCGATCGCAATTCTGCTAGGACTTTATTAACATCAGCATCGGGTTTGAGCTTGACTACGCCGATATCAATTAGTCCGCCTTGGCGCGATCGCACCATTCGCAAAAAGTTAATATCGCTAGTGACGAGATAGGCATTAATGCCAAAGGTAGGACTAAGTTGAAACAGCCCACGTACTTGAAACTGGCGCTCGGCAATTTCCGTAACGATGGATTCGCCTGCTTTAAAGTTTTTGGCGATCGCTCCAAATTCATTTCGCGATCCAGAATTAAAGAGAACTGTATCGGGTTCGCGCAGTTTTTGGCGATTCTCGGCAACTCCTTTGATATTTAGAACTTGATGTTCAGGATTAATGCCAATGGCGTAAATATCCCAGATCTCTTTGTTATATGGATTGCGCCATTGAATAAAGTTGAGATAAATCGGACTCACCGACTGTACGCCTGATACGCCTGCGGCTTGGTAGAGGCGGCGATCGGTAAAGCGATCGAGGGAAATTAGCGATCGGTAGCGACTGCTCAAAATCACGATTTCGCCATTGATGCTGTGATGGAGTTCTACGGCACTGCTAAATAATGCGCCCCGAAACCCCATCTGTAAAAACATCAGTACATCAGCAAAGCTAATTCCTGCGATCGCTACTAGCAAACGCACGCGCTCTTTCCTCAATTGCAACCAAGAAAGAAAAAGGGCGGCGCTCTGCCGTTCAAAGGCAAAGTGGTCGCTGTGGACACTACGGCCAACACTGTCACCGTGGGCAAGCTGAACTTGGCGATCACCGAAAAAACCAAGATCAAGAAAGACGGTCAACCCGGCGCCATTTCCGATATCACCGTGGGCGAAACCATTCGCGGCGCCTACAAGAAGGGTGCGGAAGGTAAACTTACCGCCGTTTCCATCTCGATCGGGGAGAAGCCCAAGAAAGCGGCCAACTGATCCGGTTTAACCTTTTGAAACTGCAAAGGCGGACGGCAACGTCCGCCTTTTTGCTTTTGCCGCGGGCTTTAACCTTATACCACTTCCAGTTTGAAACTGCACCGGACGGCGCTTCCGGGGCGCGGGCTTCAGCCCGCTTCAATGACCATGGGTCAAGGC
>CAIJEA010000595.1 GCA_903819605.1 uncultured cyanobacterium
CAGTGGGATTCTATTTTTACTGATTCGGTTATGACTGTTGCTGCGGTTGACCGACTCTTGCACCATGCTCTAATTATTGAGATTCAGGCTGATAGTTTTCGTAAACAGGAAGCTGCTGTTCGTTGTCTCAAGTAATTGTCACTTGCCCTCGCGTCAATTATTTTTCCTTCTCTCTACCAGTCAAGTTAATTGTCGTCACCAGACAAGTTAGTTGACATTTAACACCAAACCACTTACAAAGGGATCTTTCAGCATCCGATCGCCCATAATTTACAATGGCATGACGTACGGTCAATGCTAGATGCCCTAGCTGAAGTAACTGAAGAGCATAATGGTAATCTCAAATATACAAGGCATGGCGAAGTGCTAGTCCTCCATCCTCCCAAGCATAAAGATCTATCTGACACTAAAGAATTGATGCAAATTCGTCACTTTCTTGAGCGCTCTAGTGTGCCTGAACTGGCAGACCCAAATGAGGATGGCACCCATTTGCTGGTTGTAATTAATCACCGCGAGGCTCGTATTTATAAAACAGAACTCCGAGATTCAGTTCCAGAGGGTATCATACCCTGGGGTTTTTTGTATTAATCCTCGAAAAGGGGGATTATGAAAAATTAGATTTAGCATCACATGCTTTAAACCCTTATCAGTAAACAAAAAACTGTCTCAGAAAGTGTACTTTTAGAGACGTATCCATATTATGTCTCTTTCAATGTTTCAAAATACCATTCTCTGATCGTCTAAAGAGTTATGATACTGTCCCAAACCTATGACTCTTACTAGTTCTGCGCTAATTTAGAAGTAAAAAATACACAGGAAGAAACTAGTAACCCTCAGGTTCAAATATGCTGATTCCTCCTTTTCGGGGGTTAATACCAAAAACCCCTTATACTGGTTTCTTCCTTTTGAGATAACTTTTGCGAATATGTCTAATCCACTTCAAACCAATGGTAAATTTTGGATTTACTGTGGCTCTACGCTTATTTTAGGCGCGATCGTCTTTACTCTCCTCAATCTAGGGAAATCATCCCAATCACAAAGTGCTGGCAATGGAAAAGTAGAAAATAGTGGTGTACCATCAAGGTCTACAGAAAGCACAACCGTCAATTCTTCTGATGGGAAAATTACAGAATTGAATCCTCAAAATGAGAAAGAGACGATTGAGGTTGGTAAAATCACTAAAGTATCTGATATCGCAACCCTACCCGAAGGAGCTAAGGTGCAATCTATTCCCTTTGACATTCAAGAAACTAGGGCAAGACAAGGAGAAGCTAAAACCTATGTTGGTTCCATGAATAGAAGTCAGCAAATGTATTATGTAATGAAAACAAGATATGCTTCCAGCATTGAAGAGCTTGCCTTAGGAATTCCGTCGGAAACTGAGAATTATCGTTACAAGACTCAGATTATTGATTCTATCAAAACTTTAGATACTAAAAATTATCCAGGAATTGCTATACAAACGGGGATAGCAAAAAAAGAAGGTCTCAAAAGTTTTTTAGGTATTGTTTATCTATCTAGATATTCAAGCAACGATCTGACATCAATGCGTGACCCCTCATTAGCTATTTTGTGCACATCAAACGAACCAATTGCGAAGGAATCGGGATTGCCTAAATTTAATGGGAAAGAGATGCAGTGTCCTGATGGCTACAAAAATCTTGCTAAGCTACCTTAGGGTATGGCAACGATTCGTGTAAAACTGTATCGCGACAGGCTTAAAAACAATATATAGCAACACTTTCAGCGATTGATTTGAGAAAGGTGTATGAACCGTTTTACAGCCGATCTGGAATCAACTCTCATTTTCCAGTGTCAGAGTATTACCAATACTATCCGTTTTTAGAACAAACACCTTTTAAAAAATCTATAAATGGGATTTAAGCTGTATTTAAGTTTGGTGATTTCTGATTTTTGCAACAGCCGCTCTAAAGCTTTGTGAGCAGTTATTTCTGCTCGTTCGGAAGTTACTTTTTGGTAGCGTAAAGTAGTGTTGATATTTGTATGTCCCATCAAGGCGCGTAATTCTTCGATACCCATTAAGCCGACTCTCTCTGTTGCAAAGGTATGCCGCAGGTCGTGCATTCTGATGCCTTCCAGTTTTGGGTCGCGATCGGTCAAGTTCGTCCAGTCTCGATGGGCGGTTCGATAGCTCAGTGGCGTGACTTTTCCTGTCACAGGTTGTTTGGCGGTGAATAGGGCTGGAGATTCGGGGTGTCGGTGGTATTTTAAGTATTTTTCTAGTGCCGTTGCAGCATCTTCGCTGTAAAAACACCATCGGGTTTTATTGCCTTTCCCGATTACTTGAAATTTGCGTTCTTTCAGGTTGACTTCTGCTAATTGCAAGCTCAGGATTTCCGCGATCCTCGCTCCCGTGCGGTGCAGCAAGCAGACCAATGCTTTCATGCGACCATCTCGTTCTACTGCTCTGTAGAGGCTGGCGATCTGTTCGGGCGATAGGTATCGAATTACTCCATCGGCATGATGTTCTCCTTTCTCTGGGTTTGGTTTACGCCGATGCAGTCGGGCTATGGGGTTAGCTTTGAGGTAACCTCGCTCTACGGCGAAGTTGAATAGGGCTTGGAGGATGGCTTGGTGGCGGTGATGGGTCGTATAGGCGAGATCTGTTAAGCCTTCTAGGTATTTTGTTAGGGTTTCTCGATTCAATATTTCAATGGGATAGCTGCCATATTCTTTGAGCAGCGGCAAGAGGCTCATTTCGTAAGATAGCAGGGTGCTTTGGGCGAGTCCCTTACGCTCTAAAAATTCAGTCGCAACTGTAGCTAATGTAACAGTCAATTTATTACCTAATTTTAGCAGTTATTTAATTAATATCATTCATAAGACTTGTTGGGAAATAGAAACTAGTGGTGGACAGATTTCCCATCATTACTGTATTTTTAAGCAGTCTCTAAATAGTAGTTCCATAATCCAGTAGCATTCAACATCAGACGATCATCGAAATCAGTCACACGATTCCTATAAACATCTGTTACAG
>CAIJEA010000596.1 GCA_903819605.1 uncultured cyanobacterium
CACCTGCGTAGCAGGTGGCACAGGTTTTATATTCAACTATACCTCGGTAAGATTAGGACGAAATAAGCAGAAAATCTGGCATAACTCAGGATAGAGTAAGTAATTTATAGCCAAAACATCTATGCTAGATGCGTTTCTACAGGGATTATTAGCTGCTTCGAGTTCGGGATTAGGAGCTTTACTAGGCATCTTTTGGCAGCCGAGTCGCGCCCTATCCGCCGCCATCATGGCATTCGGTAGTGGGACGCTGCTTTCAGCTCTTGCCTTTGAAACTACTATCAACGCCTATCAAGAGAGTGGCTTTTTACCACTATTTATCGGGTTTTTGATTGGCGGTGGATTATTTATTGGGGTTACCCGTTTCGTTGACGACAAAGGAGGTTTTTTACGCAAAGCGTCTTCCCGCCGTCGCTATTTGTTTGAACATCGTCAAGAAGAAACAGGTGATGTCCTCGATCGCATCGCCAATGTCGAAGTAATGAAAAATTTACCGCCATCAGAAGCACAAGCAATTGTCCCTTTACTCACACCAATTTCAGTAAAACAAGGGGAAGAAATCTTTCATGAAGGCGATCGAGGCGATTCGTTTTACATGATTGTTTCGGGGGAAGCCGAAGTTATGAAGGGTGAAAAAGTAATGACAACTCTTGGCGCAGGTGAAGTCTTTGGTGAAATGGCGCTACTCAATAGCGAACCACGCTCGGCAACAGTAGTCGCCAATACAAGCATGGAGGTATATCAACTAAAACAAGAGTATTTCGATGATGTGCTACTGAAATCCCCTAGCATTTCCAATGCTCTTAGCCGTGCCCTAGCCAAGCGGCTGCGAACGACGACTGCTTCACAGGCTGAGGCTGAACAAAATTTAGAATTGTGGCGACAACAGGCGATCGATAGTGTCGAAATCGATCTTTCTCCTTCCGAAGAGCAGAAAATGATTCAGGGGTTAGTCAAAAGTTCGGCTCCCTTAGCGATTCTGGTCGGTACATTAATTGACGGTATTCCTGAGTCAACAGTAATTGGCATGACGGCGCAACCTGGACATGTAGGATGGTCTTTTTTGCTGGCAGTATTTATTTCTAATTTTCCTGAAGCGCTCTCTAGCTCTATTGGCATGAAGCAGGCGGAGACAAAAAGCTCCAGAATTATGCTGCTCTGGCTAGGTGTAATTGTCTTAAGTGGTCTATGTGCCCTTTTGGGAAATGTACTATCAGCAAATGTGTCCGATTTCTTTGTCGCTCTAGCCCAAGCCGTATCTGGTGGTGCATTACTTGCTATGTTAGCGAGCACGATGATGCCTGAAGCCTATGAATTAGGCGGTGGGTCTGTCGCTTTTTCCACCATCATGGGCTTTTTGACAGGATTTTTTATCTCCGCTCCTCATCTGGCTCCATTCATCATGAAATCCTAATAGATTTAGTTGCATCTCCTATGTTCTCTATTTGAACCACTTTAACCATGAACTACCATGCCTCACGTCGCCAATTTTTAGCTAGTGTTTCTGGCGCGATCGCTCTTTCAACCAGTCTCATGACTTCTAAGGAGTCTTCCGCCCAATCGTTAGAAAATGGCGATCGCAAAATTATCAAACCCGCAGCCTTAAAAAAAGGCGACAAGGTTGGACTAGTAGCCCCTGCAAGTTATAGCTTTGAGCCAGAGGACATCAAAATTGCTACAGAAATCGTCGAGCAGTATGGCTTTCAAGTTGAACTGGGTTCTCACATTGCTTCGCAATATGGATATTTGGCAGGAAAAGATGCGGAACGAGCTTCGGACATTAATGAGATGTTTAGCCGTCCCGATATTCGGGGTATTTTTACTTTTTCGGGAGGCTATGGTAGTACCAGATTGATAGATTTATTAGATTACGACCTGATTCATAAAAATCCTAAAGTAATCATCGGGCATAGCGATGTAACAGCATTGATATTGGCAATCCATCAGAAAACTGGACTAGTAACCTTTCACGGTTCCTCAGGTTTAACTAACGTTAGTGACTATGCGATCGCCCATTTTCGTCGCGCAGTCATGGCTACACAGAGCATCGGTGAAGTTGCAAAATCTCCCTACAAAGGGACAGATGATGAAGCTCGCAAACATCGCCTAGTTACTATCGTTGCGGGTCAAGCAACAGGACAACTTGTGGGTGGGAATCTTAGCTTGGTGGTGAGTCTCTTAGGTACTCCCTACGAAATTGACACAAGGGGAAAGATTCTCTTTTTAGAAGATGTTAGCGAAGAACCCTATCGGATCGATCGCATGTTAACGCAATTATTTTTAGCTGGTAAATTGCAATCAGCTTCAGGTTTTGCCTTGGGACATTTCTCGGATTGCCAAGCCAAGGATGGCGGTTTGAGAAGCTTCAGTCTAGAAGAAGTCCTGCGCGATCGCTTTGAGCCATTGGGCAAACCAACTTTATACAATCTGATGTTTGGGCATATCCTCGAAAATGCGGTGCTGCCTCTCGGTGTAAATGCGATCCTTGATGCGACGGGTAAAAAATTTGCGATCGCCGAAAATGCAGTCGTTTAATTGCCCTATAATAACCACAAGCTTTTTAGAATGAAACATTGAGAACCCCATAAATAAATGTGCTAAACATAATACTTAGAGGGCATTACAAAATTATTAAACACTTAGGTGGTGGTGGTTTTGGACAAACATATCTAGCTGAAGATATTGACTTGCCTAAACATTCCATCTGTGTGGTTAAACAACTGAAGCCTACGTCAAAAGAGCCTTTTGTATTAGAAACTGCTAAGCGTCTCTTCGATCAAGAAGCTGAAGTTCTCTATTCGCTAGGTTCCCACGATCGCATTCCCCGCTTACTTGCCCACTTTCAAGAAAGCGAAGAGTTTTATTTAGTCCAAGAGTTCGCGGATGGTCGAGATCTCACCCATGAGATTGGAAAGGGGATCAGATTACCACAGAGCTTTGTGATTGACCTGATCAAAGAGGTTTTAGAAATCTTAGTATTTGTCCATGAGCGTGGTGTAGTGCATCGCGATATCAAACCTGCAAACTTGATTCGGCGGAAGTCCGATCGCAAAATCGTCTTGATAGATTTTGGAGCAGTCAAAGAGATTGGCAGTCTTGCAGTTGATTCGCAAGGAAATACTAATCTGACGATCGCGATCGGTTCCCCTGGGTATATGCCGACTGAGCAAATTAATGGTAAACCTCGCTTTAGTAGTGATATCTATGCTGTGGGAATGATGGCTATTCAAGCAATCACAGGCGCAGAACCACGGCGATTTGCGGAACATCCTGAAACCGCAGAACTAATTTGGCGCGATCGCTTACCACTAGACACCTATACCCCACAGTTTCTTGATGTTATCGACAAGATGGTGCGTTATGATTTCCGTCAACGCTATCAGACGGCTTCAGAAGTACTAGAGGCGATTGCATTGCTACCGATGGATACTAGTGAGTTACAAACCGTAGTTAATAACGAGACCAATCAGCAGGCTATTTCACCAGCTACTACACAAATCAATAAACAAAATCTTCCTTGGGGAAAAATTGCGATAGGCGGAGGATGCGCGGTTGTTGTCTCAACTATTGCAGCGATCGCTATATTTCATAAAACACCTGTTGCTAATCAAGATGCTAATAATTCTGTACAGCCCAGTTCCAAGCCTAGTGTAGTTTTATCTCCTTCACCGACTATTTCAGCTACTACCACTCCAACCAAGTCTGTGGAGGATGATTATATTGAAACTTCTAAATTTTATTATCGTAATAATAAGTTCCCTGAAGCTTTAACGAGCATAGATCAAGCCTTAAAGTTAGCTCCTAATAACGCTATTGCTTGGGAGCGTAGGGGCATGACACTAGAGAAATTAAGTAAATATAAGGAAGCATACGATTCATATAATAAAGCTGTTGAAATTAAACCTGATGCTCAAGTCGCCAAGAAAAGAATGGACGATCTTGCTCGTATTTTGAAGCTGTCTAAGCCCAATAAATAGAGGTGTCGCGAAGCGACACCTCTATTTATTGGAGTTTTATGTTCTCAATAAAACTTGCATTGCTATATAATTTCTTATCCATTGCTTAACCTTGACATGGTAATTTCCATGTTTTGATGAAATCATTCAAAGGTTACAGCAATCATCCCATGAGACTCTCTAATTACTTATCCAAAGATTGCCTACGCAAAATCCTCAAAGGTATAGCTAGCAAGATGGCAAGCAATTGTAAAATTGTAGTCATATTGGTAGCGATCGCCTTACCATTTCTGCTAATCAATTTCTCTTTTATTCCCATTGCCTTAGCAGAAAAAATTCCTGCAACAATTGGGAAAGTGAGAATTTGGCCGACAAATGATACAACATTTTTAGTCAATCAACGTTTTGACCTGCGTATTGAAAATACCATTCCTGCAAAAACAACACCCACTTTGCAATCCCTGAGTATCAACGGCAAAGACTATACAAAAGCATTTCAAGAACAAATTGCTAAAGAACTGGCGATGGCGGGTGGCAAGCTCGAAGTGGGATTACCTGCCGATCCAAATCTCTTTGGACAATCATGGCGCAACTTTAGCTTTGATAAAGCGGGAGTTTATGAGGTAGTCGCCACACTGAAAGCTGACAACAACAATGTTACTGCCAAAAATACCTATAAAGTACAGAGATTTGAACTTGCGGGTGACCTTAAGAAAATCATTCTGATGATTGGCGATGGCATGGGGAATCCCCTACGCACGGCAGGGCGGATTATGGCGCATGGGTTTAAAGATGGGAAGCCAACTTCTCTTTTGAACATGGAAAAAATGACCGAACTTGGTTTAGTCAGTACTTCCTCCCTTGATAGCATTATTCCCGACTCCGCGAATACCGCGATCGCCTTGACATCGGGCGCAAAAACGATCAATGGTTCCTTAGGAGCATTCCCAGACAATACTCCTAGCAATCCTCTCGACAATCCCCGCATTGAAACTCTTCCTCAATATATGAAGAGATTACATGGTTGGGGAATTGGCTTTGCAACAACTTCCTTCGGCGTTGATGCCACGCCCGCATCAACCTTCTCAAATCTGGTTTCGCGTCGTCAGTACGATGCGATCGCCCAACAGTTGCTCGATCATTTTGAAGATGGCTATGCACTTCCTGCGACAGGTTTTAAAAGTCTAGAGGAACTCAGTCAGCCTGTGGATGTGGCTTTGGCTCCTGGAGCACGTTACTTTTTACCGAAGAATAAAGTTGCTGATTTTAGAGATAACGTTTCTCGCAAAGATGACAAGAACCTTGTAGAAATTGCTAAGAGCAAGGGCTATAG